>DASPWY010000195.1:0-7207 GCA_035637575.1 Bathyarchaeia archaeon | reverse complement strand
TCGTTGTTGGGAGAGAGTAGAGAGATGACTCCGATGCCTGCGAGTCCTGCGACGAAGCCGAGACCCTTCGTCTTCGTCAGGCGCTCTCTGAGGACGAACGATGCCATGATCGCTACGAGCACGGGTCCTATACCGATGACCAGTGAATCATCGCTAGCCGCCGCATATCTGACTCCATAGAGGAAGAAGATCTGATAGAGGGTTGTGGAGAACACGCCCATAACGACAAGATTCACGATCCATTTTCGTTCAATCCTGAGCGATTGTCCCTTGACCCTCAGGACCCCGAACAGTACAGGAACAACTATCGCGTATCTGAGTACTGCAATAGACACTGGCGGCAGGTTCGTCGCCAAGAGCCTGCCAACGGGCCACGCCAGTCCCCAGAGGAACATGGTGAGCAGAAGCTGAGAATAAACGATCCAGTTCCGACCCTCGACTCCAATCGTCGCGGCCTCGGCTTGCAGGTGCTGCAGATCAGTTTTGCTCTGCTGGCCCAGGACCATGCGGGGAGAATTTCAGGATGGGATAAGTAGTTTTGACTCCGAATCTTGCTTCCAAACTAGGCTGAGGGCGAATCAAAGCGCAGGGCCCGACCGAATCTGTTACCGTATACGGTTACCAAACCCGTTACCAATCGAGAAATCTCCAAAATAGTTTTTTTCCCGCGTCGTAAAAGTCTTAAACTGCTTCTTGTGTCCTTGGCTGCTGAAGAGTTTGCCTTTTCTGAGTGAGGCTGAAGCTAACCTGTGATCGGAGAACTGACAGTGAGTAGGACTTTTGGCTTGATCTAATGAGTTAAGGTGATTTGTAATGAAGATGGCTCGTTTTTCCGCACTGCCCCTAGCATCAACAGCGTTAGACAGAGGGCGGGTCACTTCTTCCACGAGCTTCTTCCGAAACGGGCGGGCGATCCTTCGCCAGTTTTGGTTAGGTGTTAGGTTTATTAAACGGCCGATTAGTTTCACTCGCTCAGCCCGGTAGGTCGGACTCCACCCGTCCATCCGCTGAGGTAGTAGCAAGTACTTGGTCAAGAAACAGATCAAAGAGAAGGAACCCTCTTATGACATATTCAAGCACGACCTTGTCCCCAAACACATCCTGCTCAAACCGAATGAAGCCAAAGAAGTCCTAGAGCGGTATCATATCAAACCGTTCCAGATCCCTTATGTCAAATCAACAGACCCGGCCGTCCGAGCAATTGGCGCAAAGCCTGGAGATATTGTCAAGGTCATACGGAAAAGCGCTACAGCAGGCGAGTCTGATTTCTACCGGTACGTAGTAGAAGATTTTTGAAAAATAGTCTCTTGAAAGTGAAAACTTGGCAGTAACAACAACCCAGCTCTGGAACCTAACAAAGGAATTCATTCACGACAGTGGCCTAGTCAGGCAACACATCGACTCGTACAACGACTTTGTCGAACGCGGACTCCAAGCAATAGTGGATGAAGTAGGAGAACTACCTATAGAGATAGGAGACTATCCGCTCAAGATCAAACTAGGAAAGGTCGAGATAGGCGCGCCCCGAGTAATAGAAGTAGACGGTACAGAACGATCCATCTACCCCGCGGAAGCGCGAATCCGCAACCTCACCTATGCGGCTCCATTGCACATGGAGATGATCCCCGTCATTGGAGAACGAGAAGGGCAGCCCGAGATGGTTTACGTGGGGGATCTGCCGGTCATGCTCAAATCTCGGATCTGTCTTCTCTCCAAACTGTCCAGCGACGATCTGATTGGTGTCGGCGAGGACCCACTTGATCCTGGCGGATACTTCATAGTAAATGGATCCGAGCGAGTCATAGTCGCGTTAGAAGATCTTGCCGCAAATCGAATCCTAGTAGACGTCGAACATACTGGAGTGAATCCGACCTACAAGGCCAAGATATTCTCGACAACAGTCGGCTTCAGAGCCCGCATAGAAGTCACCCTCAAGGCTGACGGCGGCACCTACGTTACGATGCCCGGGATTCCCAGCGATATACCGTTCATGATTCTAATGCGGGCACTGGGATTCGAAGAAGATGCAAAGGTCGCGGAGCTAGTTAGTCTTGATCCACCTGTCCAGAACGAACTGGAGGGATCATTCGAAAAATCCTTAGAGGCAACTAACCAGAGAGACGCGCTGCTTTATCTCGGTAACAGACTCGCGCCTGGGCAGGTCGACGAATACCGCCTCAGAAAGGCGGAGTCAGTTCTCGATAGAAACTTCCTCCCGCACATGGGCCGTGTCCCTGCAGACCGGAAGGAGAAAGGACTCTTCCTTACTGAGATCGCGACGCGAATAATTGAGGTAAAGCTCGAGAGGAGGAATTCTGACGACAAGGATCACTATGCCAATAAACGACTGAAACTGGCAGGGTCCCTCCTCGCCGAGCTCTTCAGAATATCATTCAGAAACCTAACTCGTGACCTGAAATACCAACTAGAGAGAATAACCATCAGACGACACATAGAATTCTCTATCGCAAATGCAATCAGACCTGGAATAATTACCGAGCGAGTACAACACGCCATTGCGACAGGTAACTGGGTCCGGGGAAGAATAGGAGTAACACAGCTACTCGACAGAACAAACTTCGTCAGCACTCTAAGCCACCTACGCCGGCTCCAATCACCCCTTAGCAGAAGCCAGCCTAATTTGGAGGCCCGGGATCTTCACCCTACCCACTACGGAAGACTCTGCCCTGACGAGACGCCCGAAGGCTCGAACTGCGGACTTGTCAAGAACCTAGCCCTTTCCAGTAGCATCAGCGTCGGAATCGATCCCCATGAGATGGTGGACAAGCTTCGTCGAATGGGAGTCATACCCATCGAAGAGTCCGACAAGAAACTGCGCGCGGCTGGCGGGAAGGTAGTTGTCGATGGCATAATCGCTGGCTATTCGAAGGATCCCATGGCCTTGGCCGAAGAGCTGAGGGAATACCGTCGGCAGGGCAAGATAAGTTCTGAGGTAAATTTTGGATATCATCCACCAGAAGTCGAGAGCGGAAGAAAAGAACTCTACATCAACTGCGACCCAGGCAGAGTACGACGCCCGCTAATCGTCGCTGACGCAGGTAGACCCCGACTCACCGAAGAACATTTAGCATCGGTGGACGACGGACGGGTAAACTGGCAGGATCTTGTCCGCAGCGGTGTAGTAGAACTCCTCGATGCGGACGAGGAAGAAAACGCGCTCGTGGCAATGTACGAGCACGAACTGCGCAAGGATCACTCTCACCTCGAAATCGCACCCTATGTAATGCTCGGAATAGCCGCAAGTCTGATACCATTCCCGGAGCACAACCAATCTCCACGAAACGCGTACGAGTCGGCCATGGCGAAACAGGCGCTAGGTGTTTTCTCTACGAACTTTTTCACACGGGTTGATTCGCGCTCTCATCTTCTCCACTATCCTCAGACCCCTGTTGTGCAGACGAAGCCGATGGAGATCTTCAACTATCTAGAACGCCCCTCGGGACAGAATGTTGTAGTCGCGATCCTGTCCTTCCAGGGATACAACATGGAAGACGCGATTATCATCAATAGATCATCCGTAGACCGGGGGCTTTTCAGATCCACATTCTACAGGATCTACGAGGCGGAGAGTCGCCAGTACCTAGGGGGTCTGAGGGACAAGTTCGAGATCCCTGAAGCTGGCATTAGAGGCTACAGAGGAGACCGCTACTACCGCCTTCTAGAAGAAGACGGTATGATCTCGCCCGAAGCAGAGACTACGGGAAACACTGTCCTAGTAGGTAGAACGAGTCCTCCAAGATTCTTGGAGGAGTATCGAGAGTTTGAGGTCAAGGGTCCAACTAAACGCGACTCGTCTGTGACCATGAGGCCTTCTGAACAGGGCACGATAGATCAGATATTCGTCACGGAGTCGATTGAAGGTAGCAAACTTGTCAAAGTAAAGGTCCGGGATCTGCGCGTCCCAGAACTGGGAGACAAGTTCGCCTCACGCCACGGACAGAAGGGAGTCATCGGGCTCCTAGTGCCTCAGGAAGACATGCCGTTCACAGTTGACGGCGTCGTCCCAGACGTGATAATCAACCCACACGCCATACCGTCCAGAATGACGATCGGCCAGTTCGTTGAGACTCTGGGAGGAAAAGCTGCATCGCAGATGGGCGAGATCGTGGATGGGACAGCTTTCGAAAACATCGGCCCTGAAGCCATCGGCGACATACTCACGAAGCTAGGATTCCAGAGTAGTGGTAGAGAAGCACTTTACAACGGAATTACCGGAGAGAAACTTGCGGCTGACCTGTTCATTGGGGTCGTTTACTACCAGAAACTGCACCACATGGTCTCAGACAAGATGCACGCGCGAGCCCGCGGCCAAGTCCAAATGCTCACGCGACAGCCCACCGAGGGACGAGCTCGAGGCGGAGGTCTCAGATTCGGAGAAATGGAACGAGACTGCCTCATCGGACACGGGGCAAGCGCATTATTGCGAGACAGGCTGCTCGAAGAGTCTGACAAGTACGTAGCATACGTCTGCGAAGTCTGTGGGACCCTAGCATACCACGATATTAAACAGAACAAGTACATCTGTAGAATAGACGCAGAGAAAGCCCAGATCTCTCCCGTCGCAATATCCTACGCGTTCAAACTGCTAGTACAGGAACTCATGGCCCTCGGGATTGCGCCTAGACTGAACCTCGAGGAGAGGGCCTAAGCCATGGCACTCGCAACCGTAGACGAGACAGCCAAGGTCATACAGAGCATACGCTTCACACTGCTGTCACCGACAGAGCTCAGAAAGATATCAGCCGTAGAGGTACAGGCTGCAGACACTTACGACGAGGACGGAGTGCCCATCGTCTCGGGTCTAATGGACGGCAGACTGGGAACCCTCGAACCAAGACAAAAGTGCAAGACCTGCGGGAACACAGCCTCCGCATGCCCTGGACACTTTGGACACATCGAACTGTCTGAACCCGTAATTCACGTCAGCTTCGCAAAGCTAACACATCGACTCCTATCAATTACATGTAGAAACTGCGGAAGAATCCTACTTACCGAAGAAAAGATCGAGAAATACCGGGCCAGATATGCAGAACTGAAAGAGCGGCTCAACACCGTACCCGACGCGTTTCTGGACGAGATTATCCGAGACGCGAAGAAAACCCAGCAGTGCCCTCACTGCAGCCAAAAACAGTATCCTATCGAGCATGGAAAACCAACGACCTTCCACGAGATTGTCGCGGAAGGCGGAGCAGTACGCCTAACGCCCAGCACAATTCGAGAGCGACTGGAGAGGATAACAGACGACGATCTCATCCTATTAGGTCTAGACCCGAAGGCCGCGCGGCCAGAGTGGGCTGTCCTTCAAGTAATGCCCGTCCCACCTGTCTCGGTAAGACCCAGCATAACTCTTGAGTCTGGAATCAGATCCGAGGACGACCTGACGCACAAGCTTGTCGACATCATACGGATCAATCAGAAACTTTCAGAGGCGCTCGAATCAGGTGTGCCCATCAATATCATCCAGGAACTTCATGAGTTGCTTCAGTATCATGTAACGACGTACTTTGATAACGAAGTCTCAGGTCTTCCTCCCGCTAGACATAGGTCAGGCAGAGCACTCAAGACCCTGGTTCAGAGGCTGAAGGGGAAAGAAGGCAGATTCCGAGGAAACCTGTCCGGAAAGAGGGTCGACTTCTCCGCTAGAACAGTCGTGTCCCCTGATCCTAACCTCGACATCAACGAGGTTGGGGTCCCACTAGATGTTGCGAGCAGGCTTACGATTCCCGAGAAAGTTACGGGTCACAATATCGAGGAGATGAAGCGGCTGATCGATAACGGCCCGGACAATTATCCGGGAGCATTATACATTGTCCGGCCGGATGGAAGACGGGTCCGTCTCGAATTCGTCACGGACAGAAAAGTTGTCGCAGAAGCCATCCAGCCCGGGTTCGTCGTCGAGAGACATCTCCGAGACGGAGACATTGTGCTGTTCAACCGTCAACCAAGCCTTCACAGAATGTCAATAATGGCACACCGCGTCCGCGTACTGCCCTACAAGACGTTCAGGCTAAACCCGACAGTGTGCACTCCATACAACGCCGACTTTGACGGTGATGAGATGAACTTGCACGTTCCGCAGGGAGAGGAGGCTCGGACTGAAGCCCGACTCCTTATGCAGGTACAAGACCAGATTCTCTCACCGAGGTATGGGGGACCGATAATTGCTGCAATACGCGACTCCCTGACCGCAGCCTTTCTACTAACGCAGAAATCCACGATGCTCAACCGGCAGGACGTGTCCAAGCTCATCGCCGCCGCAAACTATGAGGGTCCGATGCCGGAACCGGTCACGGTAAAGGGGGAAGAGCGATGGACTGGGAAGCAGATCTTCAGTATCGTACTGCCGAAAGGGTTCAACTTTGTCTCAAAATCAAATCTTTCGAGCTACTACAAGTGCCAAGACTGTGACAAGGGTGTCATGCATGATTGCCCATACGACGCGTTCGTGGTCATCAAAGACGGAATCCTCGAACAGGGCGTGATCGACAAGGCCTCTATCGGCGCGGAAAAGTCTGAGAGTCTGTTCCATCGAATCGTCAAGGACTACGGGGCGGAGGAGGCTAGAAGGTTCCTCAACGCTACCACGAGACTCTTGGACCGGTACATGCTTCTACGCGGATTCACTTATGCAATGGACGAGCTCCAACTGGCGCCGGCTACTAAGGAGAAGATCACAAAGGCGATTGCAAAGGCTGAGGAGAAGGTGGATGAGTACATTGAGAGTTATCGAAAGGGCACACTGGAACGTCTTCCGGGACAGTCTCTTGAAGAGTCTCTAGAAATCTACATCATGAATGAGCTCTCTAGAGCTCGGGACGTAGCCGGAGAATACGCAGACCAGTACTTCCAGATGGACAATAGTGGCGTAATAATGACGAGGGCGGGGGCAAGAGGCTCGTCGCTCAACATTGGGCAGATGACTGCGAACGTGGGTCAGCAGTCTATTCGGGGAAAGAGGATCCTGAGGGGATACAGAGGAAGAGCTCTCAGCTTCTTCAAACCGGGAGACATGCGAGCTGCACCGCGAGGCTTTGTCTATCACAGTTATCGGGATGGACTGGACCCGATAGAGTTCTTCTTCCACGCAATGGGAGGAAGAGAGGGGCTGGTCGATACTGCAGTGAGGACTCAGCAGAGCGGGTACATGCAGCGCCGTCTCATCAACGCTCTCGAGCATCTCAGAGTC
>DASPWY010000194.1:0-19415 GCA_035637575.1 Bathyarchaeia archaeon | reverse complement strand
TCATCTCTCAGTAATTCGAAGCCTGTTGGAGACTGGACACCCATAGTGCCCCGAACAGAAGCGCCGCACTTCGAACAGAACCCTGCGTCTTCTCGAAGCTCGGTCCCACACTTCCAGCAATATACCAAGGGGTACTCGGACGTTCGAATCTCCCGCCGTGGGCTTAAAGTTGACGCCGCAAGGGAGGTCCACGTCCTCATAGAGGCGTCAATAGGCGTTCCAGCGGCCGCCAGATAATGACGAATTGGAGCCTGTACTCGGCTTGTTTATGGCTTGGTTACTATCATTCTAAACCGTCAGCGGAGGGCGGAGCGTGAATAGCTCAGGGGAACAGCCAGGCTTGCGATTAGTAGTCGTATCGAACAGGCTACCTTTCACAGCGAGCAGTAAGGACGGCAAGCTGGCTTTTCGCGCAAGTCCAGGCGGACTTGTCACTGGACTAACTGCGTATCTGGAATCGTCCAGACAAGGCTCCCCCAGTCAAGATTACTTGTGGGTTGGCTGGCCCGGCATCGAGGTCGATGAGGGGTCTCAGGACAAACTGAGGTCAAAAGCCGCCAGGCAGCAGGCCTCACCCGTCTTTCTAGACGCCAAAACAATGGACGGGTTCTACCACGGATTCTGCAACAGCACAATCTGGCCCTTGTTCCACTATTTTCCCACGTATGCCAAGTTTGACGAGAACGACTGGGCGCAGTACGTCAAGGTAAACGAGGTCTTCAGAGACTCACTACTGAAAGTGATCCAGCCAAATGACACTGTCTGGGTCCACGACTATCATCTCATGCTTCTCCCTCAGCTTTTGAGGGAGAAGATGCCTGATCTTCCCATCGGATTCTTCCTCCACACACCCTTCCCATCGTACGACGTGTTCCGCACACTCCCGACGAAATGGCGCAGAGCCATACTGGAAGGCATTCTCGGAGCTGACCTCATCGGATTCCACACCATCGACTATACACAACACTTCCTCAGATGCATACTCCGCATCCTAGGAATCGAACATAATTTTGGCCAGGTGCTCATCGACGGGGAAAGAGCCGTGAGAGTTGACACCTTCCCTATGGGCATTCACTACGAGCAGATTCGGGATAATGTGAAGAGCGACACGGTGCAGCAGGAAGCCCGGGCACTCCGGGATAGACTAGGCAATCCTAAGGTCGTTCTGTCCCTTGACAGGCTTGACTATACGAAAGGGATCAAACACCGTCTCGAGGCCTACGCGACTTTTCTCGAGCGGTATCCTCAATGGCTTCGAAAAGTGGTCCTCATGCTCTCGGTCGTCCCTTCCCGGCTGGGATCACAACATTACGAGCAGATGAAAGAGGAGATCGACAAACTAGTAGGGAGCATCAACGGAAGATTCGGGGCAATTGATTGGAGCCCGATAGTCTATCGATACCGGTTCCTGCCGTATCACCAGTTGTTGAGCCTCTTCGCTATGAGCGACGTGGCTCTAGTAACCCCCCTGAGAGACGGCATGAATCTGATCGCGAAAGAGTATGTCGCGTCGAGGGCCGATCAGAAAGGGGTCCTAATTCTGAGCGAGATGGCAGGAGCCTCGCGAGAGCTGGGTGAGGCCCTCATTGTCAATCCCAGCGACGAGTCCGAAATTGTAGATGCACTCAAGACTGCACTGGAAATGCCCGAAGACGAACAGATACGACGCAACCAGGTAATGCAGAACAGGCTAGGACGTTACGATGTCATACGATGGGGCGAGGACTTTACAGGCAAACTACACTCTGTCAAAGACCAGCAGAGAAAGTTCAGCGCTCGGCTTATGGACAAGCCAACAAGAGAGAAGCTGATCAAAGATTACACTGATTCCGAGAAAAGAATTCTATTCCTAGATTATGACGGCACACTATCCCCCTTCAAGGAGCGACCTGAGACCGCAGTCCCAGGTGCGATCCTCCTCTCCACCCTCAACGCACTCGCAGAAGACCCACGAAACAACCTAGTAATCGTGAGTGGTCGTCATAGAGATCTCCTGCACAAATGGTTCGGATCCCTGAGCGTAGGAATCGTCGCTGAACACGGGGCGTGGATTAGAGAGAAGGACAAAGACTGGCTACCAGCGATCAAGGTGGAAAGCAACTGGAAGGAGAAAGTCCGACCCATTCTCCAGAACTATGAAGATCGGCTTCCCGGTTCTTTTGCCGAAGAGAAAGAGTTCTCCCTAGTCTGGCATTATCGAGCCGCAGACCCAGAACTGGCCTCGGTACGCTCGAAAGAGCTTGCAGATGAGCTAGGATATTTCACTGAGAACACTGAACTCCAAGTCTTGCAAGACAGCAAGTCGATCGAAGTGAGAAACGTCGGGATCGACAAGGGAATGGCCGCGAAGCTACTCCTTTCCGAGAAGACATTCGACTTCGTTCTGGCCGTGGGTGACGATTTGGCTGACGAAGAACTCTTCAAGGTACTTCCCGAAAAATCCTATTCGATCAAAGTAGGACTCGCAAAATCCTACGCTAAGTTCAACCTGAAAAACCATCGTGACGTCATTCAACTACTGACTGATCTTACAAAGACGGTCAACGTACCCTAATTGCTCGTTTTCCTTGCGGCTCCTGCTCGTTTCCAGACCCTGAAAAATGCGCCTTCTAGATTCAAAGCAGCCCCAAAACCTAAAACAAAGCCTGAATCAGAACAACCAACAATGCAACCCCCTCTCCCGGGGGGGACCTCTTGAGATCAGATCGGACAAATTCTCACTTCGATCGTCTGCCTGGCCGACGGAAGCTCCTGTGATCGGCCTATCCTTGACAATGATCTGGTTCCCCCGTAAACCAAACGTCCTGCAGATTTAGCAGAACTCTCTGAGATGTATGAGGCCGCCCTGCTTAGTCATCGACCGCTGATCTTGTTCGATATTGCTTTGGCATATCGGATCAGTCCAGTCTTCCGCCGTGCCTCTTCAAGATGAACGCTCGCGGTTATCAGTCCCATGTGAGTGTAGGCCTGAGGAAAATTCCCCAGCGCTTCGCCAGTCTTTGGGTCGATCTCTTCAGAGTACAGTCCAAGATGATTGCTTCGCTTCGTCAACTGGTTCAAGAGTCCTTCCGCCTCCCGAAGCTTTCCCAGTCTCGTCAGACAGTCGACCATCCAGAAGCTGCAGACTGTAAAAGTGCCCTCTCTTCCAAGCTGGCCATCGTCTACTCTGTATCTGTAAATCAGATCCTCCTCAGACAATTCTTCCCGAATCCGCTGGATGGTCGCGCTCATCTTCGGATCCTTTGCCGGAAGAAACCCTACAAGGGGCATGAGAAGATTCGCGGCGTCCAAGTCCTCTCCTCCAAAAACCATAGCGAAAGCCTTCTTCTTCTCAGACCATCCCTCGGAGAGGATGTGACTCTTGATCTTCTTTCTAACTGGCTCCCATCTCTGCCAGTCCTCGTCATACCCGAGCTCCCGAGCCATCTTGATCGCCCGATCGAGAGCGACATAGCACCACATCGTCGACTCCACAAACATCTTCGGCTGCCGGATCTCCCATATCCCACTGTCAGGACTCTGCCATTCTTTCAATGCCTGGTCCGCGGAATATCTGACGAGGTTTTCGTAGACCTGACTGGTCGTCCATCCTAACGTATGGAGGAAGTAGACGTAATCTGCTAGGATTCCGTATACGTCTAGTTGCAGCTGCTTTGAAGCTGCGTTGCCAACTCGGACAGGGCTTGACCGCCGATATCCTTCAAGATGGTCGAGAGTGGTCTCAGGTATCTCCCTCTCGCCGCCGATACCCATCATAATCTGCAGTTTCTCCTTTGAATGTCTGCGAAGATTGGTGAGCCATCTTGCGTAGTCCAAGGCCTCTCTGCTTGCTCCAGCCTCACTCAACGCAATAACCGAGAGCGCGTTGTCTCTGATCCAAGAGTATCGATAGTCCCAGTTTCTTAGAGTGCCAACACTCTCGGGGAGAGAGGTCGTGACTGCTGCAACCATAGCTCCAGTTGGAGCATACTGCAATAGCTTCAGGACAAGGCATGATCTTACGACATTGGCACGGAAGGGTCCCTGGTACTTCACGTGCCCGACCCAGCGTTTCCAATAGGACAGAGTTTTGGAGAGCTTCTTGCTAGTCTCGTATCGCGTTGCGGGGATTGCCGGCCTTTTCCCCCACTTGAGAACGAAGACAGCCCTCTGACCCTTCGACAGTCTGAACTCATGAGTCAGAATATCGCTGTCCGCAACACGCAGCTTAACTGATGAGGCGAGATTGACCTGAATTCCCCGATTTTTTGCTGTGCATCCTTCTGCAGTCTCTATTAGTGTCGTGTTTCCTCGAGCGTAATCTAGTCGGGGCTGGAAGATGATTCGAAGTCCAGCCTCACCTTCGACGCAGTCGACAATTCGGTGAAGTTCTTGGAATCCTTTCGCCTCACCTTTTTCCATGAAACAGGGCATGAAGTCTGTGAGCTTGATCTTTCCCTCCTTAGATTCGAAAATAGTGGAGAGCACGTTCGTGTCGCCTTCGTAACTCTGCTTTGTCGTGGAGTTCTCAGTAGGAGACAACTGGAATTTTCCACCCTTCCGCACGTCAAGTAGGGCTGCAAACACGCTCGGCGAGTCGAACCGTGGGGCACAGAACCAGTCGATAGAACCGTCTAGTGCTACAAGGGCTGCAGTGTGCATGTCTCCAATGACTCCGTAATGGCTGATCGGCTTGTAATCGACCGCCGAGCCTGGTCTGTCAGACATGAATCAATGACCGCTGAGAGGACCATAGCGTCGAAGAGTCGAGTCTCAAAAGCGCTTCGAGACTTAGGCCGAGATCGATGAGGTTCCGGGTCATACGAGGCTCTATATTGGGCATTTGGGCTAATGGGTGGGCCTGCTCTCCTGGGGGGCCAGGCGTGCCGCTAGTCTTTGGAAATATGAGCCGAAGCGCTTTCTGCTAATTCCTTCAGTTCTGGGCCAATGATCTGCATGATACGCCAGCCTTCTCGAAACTTTGAGCCTAGATGTTGATACACATCAATCGCGGGCTTATTCCAGTCAAGCACCTCCCATCGCAAGCCATAGCACTGCTCGGCAATCGCAGTCTTCGCTAGACGTGCCATTAGTGCTCTACCGATGCTCTTGCCTCGAAACTGGGGTCGCACGAAGAGATCTTCGATGAAGATTCCAGGTCGTCCCTGCCACGTAGAGTAGTTGTAGAAGAAAAAGGCCATGCCCGCAGGCTCTCCATTCCATTCTGCAATGATCACCCGAAACTTCGGGTTGGCTCCGAACCCGTCGCGGCGCAGATCTGTCTCGGTACAGGAGACAGCGTTCGGTGCCCGCTCGTATTCAGCCAACTCTCGAATGAACGACAATATTAGCGGAATATCTTCGGGAACTGATTTACGAAGCTTCAACATAGCGAACGATCCTCTTAGGCATCGGAATTATGTAAGATTGATCCGTTACGGAAAAATTTTCCAGCCCTAAATCGAGTTAAGTTCCAATTATCAGGACTGTTTTAATCATCAGACCCGTGAGTAAAGAAAAACCAGCCAGAACCTTGAACCCTGCCTCTTGCGACGGTTGAATCCCGACTCTCGCAGAGTCTTGTCAATAGCCCCTAACGGATGCATGTAGAACAGAACGCCGCCACTTCTTCTCTGGAAATAGTTCACGACTTTCAAACCGAGTCGAAAGGGAATTTTGGTGATGCCTTCGTCCCTGGGGACCGTAAAACCCACCATGACCCTGCTCGCCTCTATGGCGTTCTTCAGCACGGGCCTCCAATCGGAATAGCAACATAGCATCTTGTCCATAACCACGATATCCGATCCTGGCAGCTCGCTCGTCGCCCCGTTTCCCAGCTGAAACTTGGCTCGGCTCTCAAACCCGTTAGCTTGGGCCAATTCATTGGCGACGCCGATCATCTTCGGAGAGAGGTCGAACCCGACGGCGTTGCTGGCCCCTTCCTTCAGCAGCTCGAATGAGAGGCCCCCTGCGCCACAGCCAAGGTCGAGAACAGATCTGTCTCGTATGTTGTTATCGAGGATGAATCTGAGGAGTAGCTTGCTACTTCGCGATAATCCCTTGTTCTTGTAACGCTCGCAGAACTCGCACGCGTCACCGTCAAATTCTTGGGCGATCTTGTCTATCTCGACCGAGCTTGGATCCACAGGAATCGCTTCCTAACCAATTCCATACGCTCTTCTCTAAGTTTTTCCTGGAACTAACAGGACCTGTAGGTCAAGCCATCCTAGCATCTACCGTCGAGGAGTGAATTAGAAAAAGAGGGCGGAAGGGTAGTGTTTCGTCTGGACTAAGAGGTCTGGTAAGCTACTGCAACTTGGGGTAGTGGTGTGCCGTCGGATTGGGTTGTCAAGGTGTCGTCGGTGTAGATTATCGCAGCTAAGCCGTTGGTCGGGTTTATCGCGTTTTGGAAGAGGTCTAGAAGATTGCGTGTTCCTCGCTGGCAGCCAATGCCGTTCGTGCATATGACTCCTACATGGTTGGGATGGCTGGTAACAACCGTCTGTGCGAAGTGAATTCCCCTATCGGTGCTCTGAGCCATGTACACGTTCCAGACTGCGCTGGGATCATCTTTGCTGGAAGCACTCGTCCCATAGTAGACATAGTCAACCGTGCTACCTCGAGCGGCAATCCAAGGAAATACAGCTGTTACAGCTGGAGCTGCATTGACAGTTATGGGGCTTGTCCAGCTCTGGGCTTGGTCGGTTGATTTGGAGAGGAAGACGTTGTGGGCATCAGACCATCCAGCGTAGAGGTTCCCGCTCAGCGGGTCTGCCTCGAGGTCAGGGAAGACATTGTTCAGTGCAACATTCGGAGTTCCCGAGAAGACCAGTGTTGGAGTCCATGTTTGGCCCATGTTGGTGCTCTTTGACACGTAGATGTTGTTGAAGTTGGCGTTCGTCCCTTTCTGCAGTCCTCCAACGCCCGAGGCATAGACATCGTACACGTTGTGGGTTACTGGATCCGCTATGATCTTTCCCTGGTCGTTGTTGAACGTGGAGTTGCCGGTCGCTCCGCCTTGGCCGACTATTGGGTCGCCTACTCGGTGGAAGGTTATGCCATCGTCGTCGGACCGTTGGACATGAATCGTTGTGCTGGAGCCTGAGTCGTGGTAGGAAATGTAGACGTGGACTCCGTCAGATGTGATCCACGGGCGATCAGCTTGGGTCGTGTCAATGATCTGTGAGGTGCAATGGGCAAAATTGTTGGAGAAGTCCGCGTTGAGGCAGGTGATGGCCGATACTCCAAGCTGGGTAATCTTGGTTTGGGGGTTGAAGAAGGCCAGCAGAGTCGTCGCATGCAGAGTGCCTGTTGAGCCAAGGTCTACGTCCGCGTCCTCTCCTCCACCCACCCCGGGTGCGAGGGAGGTGTCAATTTGACCCTGGAATACCGGAGTCTGCCCAAAGGATGCTTTCCAAGCGTTGGTAGCGAACTGGGTCCAGGAGAGTGAGACGAAGACGGTGGTGCCGTCTGTTCCGATGGAGAGTTCAGGCTCACTGCCTCCGTCAGGTCGGATAAGTGGTATGTTGACGAAGGTGGGCGAGGCGGATTTTCCGTGAACGGCGACGGGTAGAGCTATTGTAACGATTAGGGCTAGCGCGAGTATTACGGGAGATTTTTTCATACTATCTCGCTCGTTGCTTTCAAACGTGGAGGCTGCCTCATATTGCTTTCGGAAAAGTGAATATTAGTAACCAGAAATCGCCTCAGTGATGGGGAGATGTTGAAGAGTGAACTATCGTAAGCTGGGGAGTTCCGGACTCAGACTGAGCGAACTCTCGTTGGGTGCCTGGGTGACTTATGGTGGGCAAGTGGGTGAGGAGGTTGCAGTCAAGTGTATGTCGGCTGCTCACGATGCTGGCGTGAACTTCTTCGATAATGCCGAGGCCTACGCTCACGGGAATGCTGAGACGGTTATGGGGAACGCGATCAAACGGCTGGGTTGGCGAAGAGAGAGCATCGTCGTCTCCAGCAAAGTCTTCTGGGGGGGAGACGGACCCAACGACAAGGGATTGTCCAAGAAACATGTCTACGAAGCATGCCGAAACTCCCTTCGAAGACTTCAACTAAACTATCTTGATCTATTCTTCTGCCATCGTCCTGATCCGAATACGCCGATCGAGGAGACGGTCCGGGCAATGGATGATCTGATTCATCAGGGTCTAATTCTCTATTGGGGAACCTCTGAATGGAGTGCCGCTGATATCATGCGCGTTTATGGAATAGCCCGAGAACTCGGACTAACACCTCCAACAATGGAACAGCCACAATACAACATGCTTCACCGGGAACGGGTTGAGGTAGAGTACCTACCACTGTATCGGGAGATTGGACTTGGAACCACGATCTGGAGCCCACTAGCTTCGGGACTGCTGACTGGGAAATACAAGAACGGTATCCCTCCTGGCTCGCGAGCTACGGTGGAAGGGTATGGTTGGCTAAAGGAGAATCTGATAACCCTCGAAAATACTGCGAAAGTAAATCAGCTGGAGCCAATCGCAAAAGACCTGGGTTGCAGTATGGCGCAGTTAGGACTGGCTTGGTGCCTGAAAAACCCACACGTGAGCACTGTAATGACAGGGGCCAGCCGACCAGAACAAGTGGTCGAGAACATGAAAGCAATAGATGTGGTAGACAAACTGGACTCTGGAATAATGGAACGGATTGACGACGTTCTTGGAAACAGACCAGACTCGGATGAATCCTGATTCAAGCTAGCTGTTGACAGACGTTGACTCTAGTCTCTTCTGAATTGGGAAGGAAGTTCGAAGAACTAAGGCGTGGAATGATACCTAACAGAGGCGCTGAGACTTCATCTACTAACGTCAACGGCTAAGGTGTTCCGCTATAGTCGAGCCAGGCGAATTGCTCCACGTCACCGAGGCTGACGTAAGAAATCTTCTCCCGTTCCCAAAGGCCATTGAGCTGGCGAGAGAAGCATATCTGAAACTCGCCAATGGGAAGGCGCTAAATCCTGAGCGTGTCTGGTTGACCGTTCCTAACGGAGCTTCGATGTTCTTCATGCCAGCACATGTCTTTGGACAGAGAACGGTCTCCGTCAAGATTGCCCGCCTCAACGCCCAGAACTCAGCAGTCTCTCTTCCCACTGTAATGTCTGATGTCCTCGTATACGATTCCCAGAGCGGAGTCTTGCTTGCGGAGATCCCCGGCGGGAGCTTGACCGCGATTCGGACCGCTGCGAGTTCTGCGGTGGCGACAGATGTTCTGGCGCGAAGGGATGTGGAATGCTTAGGGCTGTTGGGTGCGGGTCGTCAAGCGGAGGCTCACGTCCCTGCAATTCAACTAGTGAGGGACATATCCCGAGTAGTAGTCTATTCAAGAGACAAGTGTAGGCGGGAAGCCTTTGCTCGACAGATTTCGCGAGACTGCAAAGTAGAGGCGTCAGCCGCGAGTTCTCCTGAGGAAGTCGTGAAAGAGTCTGATCTTCTCTTAACAGCGACCACGTCTCATACTCCTCTATTCAAGGGAGAACTGGTCGAGAACGGCTCACACGTAAACGCAATAGGAGCTGCAGAACCCGACGCGAGAGAGGTTGACACAACACTAGTCAAGAGGTCCATTCTAGTCGTAGATTCGCGAGAGCAGGCGATCTCGACGTACGGAGATATTGTCATTCCGATAAGAGAAAGGGCGATTGAGAAGACCGACATTCGAGCAGAGCTGGGAGAACTGCTCACAGGTAAATACTCGATACATCCAAGCTCGAATGATATTACGTTGTTCAAATCTGGAGGACTAGCTGTACTCGACGCGATGGTTGCGGACCACATAGTCTCACGAGTTGAGAAAAGCGATCTCTAGAGCCGCCTGCAAAGGCTTACCTCAAGGTCTAATTCTGAAAAATATGGTTATGTCTAGTACCTTCCTATCTCAGATAATCGCAAGAAACTGCTTAAAAACGTGGGCAGTCTATAGGGATATTCCGGCAACTGTAACCGTGACTGTCACGCTTGTCGTATGAGAAACGTTTCCGCTAGTAGCGGTGATCGTCACAATATACGTTCCGGGTGTAGTGAGGAGTGATGCCGATACCGTTAGAGTTGCGGAGCTAGTCCCGCCGGGTTGCAAACTTACCGCGGATGAACTTAGAGCAGCTGTCGGTTGGTCAGGCGAGAGCCCAGCGGTAAGGCTTGAGGGAGCTACTTTTGCCGTGAGACTCACACTACCAGAGAAGCCGTTGACGCTGGTCAAAGTCAATGTCGAGGTGCCGGAAGATCCGATCGAGATGGATACCGAGGTTGGGTTGGCGGCCACTCCGAAATCGACGATGTCTACAGAGACGGTTACTGCTCGTGTCAGACTACCGTTCGTGCCAGTTACCAGAATGGTGTAATTACCTAGAGATGATGCAGCAGTAGCAATGGTCAGCTTTGAGTTGGCGATTCCACCGGAGGCGATCGTGACATTGGATGGGTTCATTGTTGCAGTGGGAGGAGCACCGACTGCATTGGAAGTGGATGATACGGTTGTTGAGAAGGAAACACTCCCGGTGAACAGGTTGAACGTGTCTACCGTGATGTCGGAATTCGCAGACTGGCTAGATAGGACAGCTAGGCTACTGGGACTTGCGCTTAGCTCGAAATCCGAAGACGTGTTTGAGATTCTCCACGCGGTGACAGGATGTATCTCCCACCCGGAAAAGTTATGATCCGACTCGTTCACGTGGTCGGCGTCCCAGAAAACGAAGCCTTGGATGTCAATCAGCGATTTGTACGCTGCTGTCTGCCCCACTAGTGTATTGTTGTCGCAAGCAGTGTTCGGGCCGCAGTACGATGCTCCTTTCCAGTCATGATCTATCTCCGCGTGAAGTTGATGCATGCAGCCCGTAGTATTCGTTGAATAGCACGGGCCATATCCGGGAGTCAAGATGTTGAATGTTGAGTCGGATTGCCGACCGTTAGGATACTGTGAGCCCCCGTTTATTGGCATAAAGCTGGTATTCCAGTCCTCCTCAGCGCGATAGCCTCGCTGGACGCCGTTGACCTGGACGAACGCCGATACTATCTGACCATTCGCGTTGATGATTGTGCAGGAAGGTCCCGGAGATGTCCATCCCTGTGGAGTGGAAGAAGAGGGAGTCAACCATCTCTTGGTATTATCAGGCCCATAGGGCGACGTGATTCCAGGATTGAAAACGCTCCCGCCCTGTGTAGCTCCCCCTTGAGGTCCAGTCTGGTTTCCGACGATCTGCTCAACAGTCACCAGTGTGGGTGTACAGTTAACGTTCGGGTTCCAAGAAGTCAACCCAGTTGAAGGGCTAGCCATCGCGCTTGCTGGAAATAAGCCTAGGTGAGCCGGGATCAAGATAGCGGCCAAGAGCCCACAGGAGAGAACCGTCACTATGGTCTTCTTGTCCAGAATATGCGTTGTCTAGCGCCTTCCTAACTCTCATGTTAAGCCTCGTCGGGCGGATATTTGAGCCGAGCGTCTACAGTGTGTTGGGATAGCACACTTTTCACGGCAATAGTGTGCAAACTGACACTTGGTTTGATATTTCTACCATAATGTAGACAAGCGAAGACATGCAAAGATCATGCAACATTAGACGACCTTATTCTTGTAGGAATGGAAGACCAATAGGTCATAGAGAATCTTCGAGAAGCCTCCGGTCAGAATAGGCAGGGACGCAGCCCCAACTGAGAAAAGGATTGCAGTGATCGGTCCTCCCAAGGTGCCGCTTAGGCTTCGGGACGTATTCGTGATAGCGTTCGCTGGCACTCTCTCTTGGTCCGTGAACAACTGCGCCATGAAGGCCTGTCTTGTCGGCACATCCATCTGCGATATGCTCTGTCTAAGAAACAGGAATACTAGAGCCGCTAAGAATGAACCCGCCAGGGGGACCATTATGAGAAATACATTCGACAATAAGTGGGTGGATACCATGGTTCTGAGGTTTCCCAGTCTCTCAGCCAGAACAGGTGCCGCCAATGTCGAGAAAGCGGTGACTACATTCACCGCGAGAAAGATTACTCCCAGACTGGATAGCGACACCTTGTAGACCTGACTGAACCAGTAGGACAGGACGAACTGGGACACGAGGCTTCCGCCAAATGCATCGACTGAGTAGAAGAGTGATAGTTTTGTGATGTCCCGTCTTGCTTCTGGGCGGACGTTACCGGGGCCGATCTTTCTTGGTCCAGTCTCCTGAGATTCAATGTTCTCCAGCTTACGATAGATCACTAGTAGTAGTATTCCAACTAGCCCGTAGACAAAGTAGAGTAGTCGAGAGCCAAGGAGACCGTCTTGAAAATAGTCGGGGGCTGACGCGGCGAAGGCCCCAATTGATGATGCTCCATATCCAATAAAATTGTAAACACCGAAAGCTCGGTTCTCCTTCCCTTTCGACACCAAGATGGGTAGAATTCCAGTCTCGATCGACTGGAAAGGTCCGGCCTCAGTTGCAGTCGTGCTGATGTTGCCCAGAAACAGACCCAACAGGATCAGGGGCAAGAAGATAGTGGACGAGAGTAGGACCCCCGATACGACCACGAGGAGGCTGAAGATCAGCAGAGATCTCCTGCGTCCCAGATAATCTCCGTACCATGTCAGAATGATGTTGAAGAAAGCGTTGCCCGCAAGGATCGTGGTAAGGGCTACGCCCACGTAAAGGGCTGAGTATCCCAATCTAGTGAGATAGATTGGGGTTAGAATGCTCAGCAGACTAGAAACAGAGGCTCTAGAGGCTTTCGAGATGAAGATGTAGGAGAGTCTCTGCATCTCACAGTGTTACTCGAAAGATGTGGTCATGAGGCTTTGGTAGACTGTTTGAGCTTTGAGCCGCAAACAGGCGCCTCGACCTAGGGTTAAAATCTCAAACCTGTATCGACTGTTCCATGCGCTTCTCGACGAGAGCTATACACGCGGGCCAGGACCCCGATCCCTTGACCGGCAGCGTCACGGTTCCCGTCTACCTCGCCAGCACATATCAGCAACCTGGCCCGGGTAAGGAGGGAAAGTACGTTTACAGTAGAACTGCCAATCCAACCCGCACCGCCCTCGAGGAATGCCTGGCTAGCCTAGAGGTGGGACGATACGGATTGGCATTCAGTAGCGGAATGGCAGCGACCACCACCATCCTCTTGTCGTTAAAAAAAGGAGATCACGTCATTGCAGGGGACGACATCTATGGGGGGACCTACCGGTTATTCGAACAAGTTCTCCGGAACTACGGTCTACAATTCACATACGTCAACCCGGAAAACCCAGACAATGTCGGGAATGCCCTCCGGAAAAACACCCGGCTTGTCTGGATTGAGACACCGACGAATCCCCTGATGCGGATTGTAGATATCCGACAGATCAGCAAGATTAGCAAGAAGGCTCATGCCCTTCTCGTCGTAGACAACACTTTCATGAGCCCGTATCTTCAGAACCCGATAGAGCACGGGGCAGACGTCGTCGTTCATAGCACCACCAAGTACCTCGGTGGACACAGCGACCTCATCGGCGGCGCCACAATCACAAAGAATGAAGATGTTCAGAGCCGTCTCAAGTATCTACAAAACGCTGTCGGGGCCATTCCGGGACCCTTAGACTGCTACCTAGTCCTCCGCGGCATCAAGACTCTAGCTGTCCGAATGGAGCGTCACAACGAGAACACGAGAACCGTCAGCGAATTTCTAGCTAAACAACCCAAGGTCGAGAAGGTAAACTATCCAGGGCTCCCCGATCATCCGCAACGAGGCATCATCAAGCGTCAGATGAAGGGCAACGGCGGAATGCTCAGCTTCCAATTAGAAGGCGGCTTCAACCAGTGCAAGAAACTCCTCGAAAGCCTCCGGATTTTCACCGTGGCTGAGAGCCTGGGTGGCGTCGAGAGCCTCATTGAGCATCCGGCGAGTATGACCCATGCCAGCGTTCCAAGAGAGAGACGACTCAAGCTCGGAATCTCTGACAACCTCATCCGTGTCAGCGTCGGAATAGAGGACATAGAGGACTTGGTACAAGACCTGAACCGAGGCTTCAAGACGATCTAGGTTCACTTCCCGACTCTAAATTGGTAAGGTTTAAATCGGAATTTCCGATATCGTATATCCGATATCGCTTAAATCTGAGACGGTCAGAGAGGAGGTGAAACGAGACGAGTCAACATCAATGGAGATATCCAGGACGCTTCCTCTTCTGGGGAATTCTAGCCCTCATTGCGGTAGTCACCACTATCGCCGCGATTAGCTGGATCTTCTTCCGACCAGTAGGCTACTATCCCTACGGCTTCGGCTTCTTCCCATTCGGATTCTTTGGCTTCTTCTGGATATTCGCAGTCTTCTGGTTCGTCCGGTGGGCTTTCTGGCCCTGGCGAGGGTATGGTCCACGCCGATACTGGCGATACGGCGACCAGGCCTACTACATCCTCAGGGAACGATACGCCAGGGGAGAGATCACAAAGGAGCAGTTCGACCAGATGACGCGGGACCTACAACAGCACAATCAGGGCTACCAGAACGTATAGGTGACGCGAGAACGGTCCGCGTCATCCTTCCTTTTGTTTTTCTTCAGCGATTTTTTTGTGGGTGGCTCCTCTAGAAGTTTCGAAGAAAACTTCCAGAGTGTCGCGGCTTAGAATGGCGAGACGCTGGTGAAGTTGAAGTCTCGAGCCAAGATTCCTGGTTGTAGCATCGCAGTTCCAGTGAACGATGTGTTCCTGACTGGCTCGGTGAATCCCTCGATGTTTTTGAACAGATCTAGCAGGCTCTGGTTGAACCTCAAATTCTTCACTGGTCTCTTGATCTCACCATTCTCCACTAGGAATGTCCCGTCTCGGGTCATACCTGTCAGGGTTTTTGTTCGCGGCTCTACTTCTCGAATGTACCAAAGTCGCGTGAGCAACAGTCCCTTGTCCAGTTCGCCGACAAGTTCGTCGGTCGTCTTGGTTCCTCCTTTTCCTTGAATGACAAGGTTTGTTGGAGCCTCGCCTAGTGGATTGGGCAGTGGTAGCTCGTGCCCTGTGGGATTGACGTCTTCGTACCTGTGAGCCGATATCCGGCTTGAGGCTAGTCCCTTGAGTACTCCATCCTCGACCAGGGTCAGTTTAGTTTTCGGGTAGCCTTCTCCGTCGAACGCGGGGCCCATCTGGAGTGGGTGGTAGACGTCATCCACGAGCGTCACATTCTCACCGAGTATCTTCTCATCCATGCGACCGGACAAGTAGCTGCGTCCCTCGCGATACTGTCTCACTCCGAAGTCAGGAGAGAATCCGGTGCTGGCCGAGACTATGAAGAAGAACAACATTTCACTCCAGGCATTAGGATCGATTACAACGTCAAACTTTCCTGGCGTGATCTCTGACTGGGCTTTGTTCAGCTTTGCTCGTTCTAGCGCTGTCTCCGAAACTTGCCCAGCGTTCAGTTCTGAGATATCGGCAAACGTGGAATTTGCATATCCTGTCTGGTTTCCATTGTCCGCGTCCATCGTGAGCGAGAAGTAGCCGCCCGTTCCCTTGTAATCTGCTTCGAGTCCGGCGGTGTTGATCATGAAAACCTCGTCAACACTTGTTCCCAAAATTCCGGACGCGAGAAGGTTGTTCTTCCGTGCAAGGTCAATCGCGTGAGCTACATGACCTGCTTTGGCTTCGGCTGACTCCTGCACTGTCCGTTCATGATATCTGTTGAGGCTGTGATATTTCTGGCGTCCCAGCATCGGGAGATAGTCCGGGTCTTCAGGGGCGGTTTTGAGTTGGGAAACGGCTTTCTCGACGGCCTTTTGAATGAAGCTCTCCTCGAGCCTTCCAGTAGTTGTTCGTGCCTGTTTCTTCTCGGACGCTAACCTTACTGAGAGTGTTCTGCCTTTTGTGAACTGGGATTGTCCAAGTTCATTATTTCCAAAACGGAGGAACTCACCCGTCGTTGATGTCAGGGTCGCCTCTATTTCCTGGGCTCCTTTAGCGAACTTTCGTACAACGTCAAAAACTCGATGCCCTCGCTCTGCGAGGGGAATCTGCTTCTGTGTGCTGCTCTGCGACATTGTTAGGACGCTCCAAATGTACGGATGTTTCTGAACCTTGAAGGCGCAGCCCCATGACCCGTGCCCATGACTTGCTGCGGCTGACCTTTTCCACAGTTCGGGGTTCCCCAGAGGACCCAGCTTTTCTGGTTGCCGACTGCGTCGCAGGCGTTCCAGAACTCCGGTGTTATTCCTGAGTAGCCGGGACCCCGGATCATTTCTCCTAGGCTACCGTTCTTGATCCGGTATCCCTTTTCACAGTTGAACTGGAAGTTGTATCTCTTCTGGTCGATGCTCCAGCCGTAGTTTGTATCCATCATTATCCCATCTCGAGTATCCTCTAGCAGCTCGTCATAGTCCCAGTCTCCCGCTTCCAAGCTCACGTTGGTCATCCGAATGATCGGGAGCTTGTATGTGTCTGCCCTCATGCAACCGTTACTCCTAGTCTCTCCAACGTGGGACGCTGTCCCGCGCGACATTAGGTAGCCGACGAATTTCCCGTTCTTCACGGCGTATTTTCTCTGAGCTTGGACGCCTTCATCATCATAGGCGAACGTGCCAAGCCCGTGTCCGTGTGCTAATGTAGCATCCATTACGATGTTCACGTGTTTGCTGCCGTATTGCAATTTTCCAAGCTGATCAGGTGTCAAGAAGCTTCTACCTGCAAAGTTTGCCTCGTATCCCAATACTCTGTCGAGCTCGATGGGGTGACCGCAGGACTCGTGCACTTGTAGTCCGACTTGGTCTGCGCTGAGGATTACGTCAGACTTGCCTTCTGGGCATCCTTCTGCCTGCGTCAGCGCTAGTGCCTCTTTTGTGAGCGTTGGAGCTTGACCGGGAAGGTCTAGCTCGTCGAGGAGTTCGTAACCGCCCAGCACATACTGCTGTATGGATCTTCTCTGGATGCCTTTTGGCCCCTTTGCCGCTACAATCAGTGACGCGCCTGTCTGCGTCAGGTCTTGAAAGATCTTGGAGCCTTCAGAGTTAGCAAAGTATTTTTCGATCCTCGTCGAGAAAATCTGGCCTCTTCTCGCTACAATCCCTTCTTCTTTCATTCTCCCAGTTGCATCCTGGAGTAGGCCGTACTTCGTATCTGTAGACACTGCGAGCGGGTCCTTCTTCTTCGGCGAAACCCAATCGTCAACATGAACCGGTTCCTTGACGAAGGATAATTTGGATCCGATCTTTGCTGCACCGCGAGCCAATGCTAGTGCTTTACGCGTCGTATCCTGGATATTTTCCGGGTTGACTTCGTCCGTATCTGCGAAGCCCCAGCCTGAATCTTTGTAGAGGACCCTTATTCCAGCGCCAAGGTCGTTCAATTCTTCACTTGCGGGATTCTCGTTGATTACGCTGACAACTTCGGAGATCGTATTGACAAGTCTGAAATCCGCATAGGTAGCGTTCTCTCGAGCTGCAGTCTCAAGACAAACTCTTGACAGCTCTTCCCCAAGGCTCTTTGTAGAATTCACATCGCCGATTCTGGCCCGGTTGGTTTTAGAGCTTTCCAATCAGTTGACCTAGCGGAGCCTTTCCCTCCGTCCAACCGCGTAACGATGAGCACGCAGGTCGCCGCCACAGCTACTCCTGCTACAAGGTCAGTGATGTAGTGCTGGCCTAAATAGATGGTTGAGAAGAGCACTCCAACGGTTATCGGAACGCTGACAACGACATATGCTCTCTTCAATTTGGTCGTGAAGTAGCTGAAGAGTACGACATAGGCAGCGTGAAGGCTCGGGAAAGCGGCAAGCTTGTCGGATTCGATCAGGCTTCCAATCCTCGCTAGTTCCGAGAAGAGGCTGGACGAGCCGATCTGAGCACTCGTAGTTGCAAGTAGATTGGAGACGACACCGTTGTACCATGGCGGGGCCGAGGGAGCTAGGGTGTAGAAGACTAGTGAAACGTAGGAACAGGCCACGAGTGAATAGAGGTATCTCTTGTAGAGTACCCGATTTGAGTACCAGAGTAGGATTGCTGAGCCAATCACGAGAGGAAAATGGAGACCGTAGAATAAGCTCATGACATCCGTAAGGTCAGGGGATAAGAATGCGGACTGAACAGCCTCGATGATGCCATAGGAGGTCACGGAGCCGGCTTGATGAATTACAGGAGCGAGGGTCAGGGACCCGGCCACGCCTTGTAGCGCCTCGTACGACATGAGGAGGACGATGAACGGGGTTAGCTCTTTGACAAATTGTGCGCTCCTACCTAAGAGCAATGTCAATGGTAGTAGAGCAAGAAAGACCAGCCCGAGTGAAAATGAGAATAGAACTCCGTAGTATGCGTACCAGAGGATGAGAACGACTCCGTAGCCCGCAGGCATCACGAGAAACGCGTTCTCTCGAAGCCTCACTAGGAATGGTCTAGCATCGTTGAACAGTGCAGGTCCTGCGAGTCGAAGATTCTGTAGAACATAAGCAAATTCCTAGGAGAATCAGTATGGTCAATCTATCGCTTCTCGGTGCTGAGGTGAGTTGTGTGAGTAGAAAATGCCCGAGCTGTGGGTCAGAAAAGACAACTCCATGGATGGGAGGAACCGCAGCGGGTAGAAGCAAGACGTTATACCACTGTGAACATTGTGGGTACTTTGGTCCAATCTTCTCAGACACAGCTAGCTCGCGAAGAGTCGAACTTGGGTTCTAGCACCCATTCTCAAGGATCAAGAATTCGTTACCATCGTGTCTTCTTGATTCCCAACCGAAACGCCCCATAGTTTGTAGCCAAGTGTATCGGGGGCGTCACAACAACGACTAGGAGGATCGAAACGAGTCCAACTTGGAAGAAAGGATATCCGAATAGAACGCTCCCAAGAATAAAGTCAAGCTGGTCCAGCAATGGAAATGACCTGCCGGGCTCTACCTTGAGCCTCCGTTTGACGAACGCGCCTAAGAGATCGCCCAGAACTGCTCCGAGCGCAATCATGAATCCTGCAAACGCGAGACGGGAGTCGACGAAGGACTCGGCCAGTCCAACGAGCGTTCCCGCTACGATTCCTGCGATGACGCCTCGAACTGTCTTGTGAGGTCCGAAGATTGGTTGACCATCTGCGAGCGTTCTGCCACCATCAAGAGCTGCACCTCCTCCTAAGACTAGGGGCCCAGCGTTTGCGAAGTAGGCGGGACCGATGAAGAGCAGAGCGGAAGTAATGAGTCCCGTCATCGTCCCGAACGAACGTAGCCACCTCGGTATGGTTAATAATTCAGGCCCTAGACGTCTTCGATCCCATCTTCGCCGATCCTGAATAGAGAATGGGAGGCCGAAACTTCGACTCCGTTCTTCTTCTCTAAGATGCAGTCTCTCACGTCTGTCTTAGGAGTCTGTCTCAGTCTCAGAATTAGATCAGACCAGTGTTTCAGGGTACGAGTCGCCACAGGCTCCACGAGCCATTCTCCTCCAGACGGCGTGCTGTGGACCTGTCCGGTCAGCAGAACCCACAATTTGAATCGGGCTGCGAGACTGTTCAGGTGGGCGAGCTG
>DASPWY010000193.1:0-8368 GCA_035637575.1 Bathyarchaeia archaeon | reverse complement strand
AGGAGCTTTTCTAGGCTTATCGAAAATCGCAGAAATTCAGGGGTGACATTGGGCGGCGAGCTATTGTTGCAATGTTAATCTTAGGCTGGATCTGTTGGCACTCCCGACTGGTAGATTCAGAAATGGTCAATCAAAGAGAGTTTGACCTTTCGAGAAATGCCGGTTCATCCAATCGTGATTCTCGATGATCTGTCTCGGTATAGAGTCCACCGCGCATACGTTTGGCGCAAGCCTTGTCGACAATAATGACAGAATTCTCACCAACGTCAATTCCACCTATCGGCCCCCTGTGGGAGTTGGGATTCATCCGAGAAAAGCCTCTGAGCATCACGCTACCGTCGCAGACGACGTAGTCAGGACTGCGCTTTCGACAACAGATGGTAGTGTAATTGACCCGGATGTGATCGCATATGCTGCGGGTCCGGGACTGGGACCCTGTCTCCGCGTAGGTGCGACGGTCGGTCGCGCTATCTCGTCATTTCTTGGGAAACCGCTCGTCCCCGTCCACCATGGTGTCGCCCATCTCGACATTGCAATGTCAATAGCCAAAGCGCGCGACCCACTTGCAGTCCTCGTCTCAGGAGGCCACACCTCGATTCTTGTTCACGTCGGTAAGAGGTGGAGAGTCTATGGTGAGACCCAAGATATTACGCTAGGAAACCTTCTGGATATGTTCGCCCGCGAGGCGAAGCTTCCGTCCCCCGGTGGACTCTCGGTTGGAAGAGAAGCCATGAAAGGAGAAACCCTAGTCAAGCTTCCGTACACTGTGAAGGGAAATGACGTGGCATATTCGGGTCTGCTCACGGCAGCGGCCAGCTCATTGCATCGACACGGAAGTCTTGCCGACCTCTGTTTCTCTCTCCAAGAGACCGCGTTCTCAATGCTTAGCGAGGCAGTAGAGCGGAGTCTGGTCCAGACGCGGCGAAGCGAAGTCTTGCTTGCCGGAGGTGTTGCGGCCAGTCCGAGACTGAGAGAGATGATTGGCTTGGTCGCTGAAGATCACGGTGCGTCATTTCACCCTGTTCCGATCGAGTACTCTGGCGATTGCGGAGCTCAGATCGCGTGCTCGGGTCGACTCGCTTTCAATTCGGGCATCACAGTCAGCATATCAGACAGCTTTGTCACTCCAAGGTGGCGCATGGACGAGGTCGATGTCCCATGGATACCGCGAGCCTAATCTCTACACCCCTCCACAGAGGAGCGGAAGCTGATCTGTCTCTTACGACAATTGGACCCTGGAAAGTTGTCGTCAAGCGCCGTGTGAGGAAAGAATACAGGAATCCAATTCTTGACGAGCGGATTAGACACGACAGGACAATCTCGGAGGCATCCGTAATCCATGAAGCCAAAACAGCGGGGGCTAGAGTTCCCGGCATTATCGGAGTAGACATTGAGAACAATGCCATCGTAATGACTCACCTGGCCGGTACAGTTGCTCGGGAATGTTTGGATGACATGGGCAAGAGTGAGGCTCAGAAGCTTCTTCGATCAATAGGAGAACAAATTGGACTCCTGCACACGGCAGGAATTGTTCACGGGGATCTCACAACTTCAAATGT
This sequence comes from Bathyarchaeia archaeon, assembly GCA_035637575.1. Classification (GTDB taxonomy): domain Archaea; phylum Thermoproteota; class Bathyarchaeia; order 40CM-2-53-6; family 40CM-2-53-6; genus 40CM-2-53-6. Next base: position 6,809 of record DASPWY010000193.1, on the reverse strand, counting down.
AATTGTGTCCCCATCCGGCGCGCCCTTCATTGTCGATTTTGGAATGTCACGTCGCTCAGTCGAGCCTGAAGATCGTGGGGTCGACCTTCATCTTCTCCGGCGGTCGATAATTGCAAGCCATCGTCAGAATCCTTCATCCATGATGAATTCGATGATTCGTGGGTACGAAGAGACCACAGGTAAGAAGGTTGCCGGTTCGACTTGGCGAAAAGCCCGTGAGATAGCTAGGAGAGGACGATATTTTGCGATCCGATAGGAACACTGTCTGGTTCATGACCCAGAATCCCGACAAATTTCGGGAGGCAAGATCCATCCTTGACGATCAAGGGATCCAGATTCGACAGCTCCGACAACCCAAGGTCGAGGTTCAAGACTCCAACCTAGAAAAGATCGCGAGATTCGCGGTCAAAGCGGCCTCGGTCAATCGGACAGGATTATTGGTGGTAGAGGATTCGGGATTATTCATCGAGGCCTTGAAGGGATTCCCTGGTCCCTTCTCCTCATACGTCTACAAGACGATAGGGTTGAACGGCATCCTTAGTCTGATGCATGATCAGCGGAAAAGGAACGCCTACTTTCAAACCTCGATAGCCGTTGCTTCCATCAACATTTCTCCTAGGGTCTTCACTGGGACAGTTAGAGGGTCCGTGTCGAGACAGATCAGAGGCACCGCCGGCTTTGGCTATGATCCGATATTCATTCCTGAAGGTTTCAGAGAGACATTCGGCCAGACCAAGGCGGACTTCAAGAACAAGACCTCTCATCGAGCTAGGGCTTTCCTGAAATTCGCAAATTGGTATAATCGGTCCCGGACCGGCCGACATCGCGTTAGAACTCATAAGAGAGCCCTAAAATAACGCCCAAATCCTCTAGATCATATGTTCAGAATAGTAACTGTGGAAGACGTAGTCCGGATTCCTCCACAGAAATTTGGCGACCCTATCGACGATGTTGCCAAAGAGCAGATCAAGCTAAAGTACGAAAACTACGTCGACGAAACGCTAGGATACGTCATCCTCGTAACCGGGGTAGATGTAGAGACTACCGGCAAGATTCTGCCGGGAGACGGCTCTACTCACCATCGTGCTGTTTTCAAACTGTTAACCTTCTTCCCCGAATTGCACGAGGTCGTTGAGGGAGAGATCGTCGAGGTAACTGACTTTGGCGCGTTCGTCCGGATAGGTCCCGAGGACGCTCTGTTGCACGTGTCACAGATTATGGATGACTTCATCACCTATGACGAGAAACATGGAGTCTTGGCCGGCCGAGAGAGTCACAGAAACCTCGGAAAAGGGAACCTCGTGAGAGGAAGGATAATCGCGGTCAGCTTCCCAAGAGGAGGCTCCGGCGGTAAGATCGGCATAACCCTCAGACAGCCATTCCTAGGCAGAATCGAGTGGATTCAGGAAGATCTGAAAGTAAAGCCGTCAAAGGCAGAGAAGGCGGAGACCAAGCCGGCAAGGGCTGAGAAGGCGGAGAAGAAAAGCTGACCGACAAAGCTTGTAAGACCTGTCGCATGATAAGCGCAGGCCCTGTCTGCCCCAACTGTAAACAAACCATCTTCAGCGACGACTGGACTGGGTTGGTCGTTGTTATAGATCCTGCCAACTCCGAAGTGGCACGCTTGATGGGAATAAAAGTGCCCGGCCGGTTCGCCGTCAGAGTCAGATAAAACGAGACTGCTGACCGGAGAGTTCCGGTCTACTTCTGTCCGTAATCAGTAAAACTGCACGAGCCGCAGACCCATCTCTGCGCATTTCCACCATGGAAGGCCATGACAGAGCCGCAGCGTGGGCATTTCCGATTCTTCAACTTGGCTACTGCTCCTGAAAGATCGTAGAGGTCGCCCCTCATCCGATGCTTCTTCGCCTTTGGTTTCTGTGGCTCTTTTGCTGCTTGCTTCTGTTGCGGGGTTGCTGGTTGCGACATGGAATGTGAGCCGTCCGTCTATGCGCGTATTTAGTGTTGATTCTCGTGTCGTCGAAACTTTATTAGAACCCCGCAGCCGCCTTGGCTTCTTCAAGCCGATGAGTGTGAGGCTAGATGGCTCAAAAATCTGTTTATGTAAGATTCCAGGTTCCAAAAGAGGCCGTTGACAAAACCTACCAAATACTTCAAGTCGCCAAAGACACTGGTAAGTTGAGAAAGGGCACAAACGAATCGACGAAAGCGATAGAACGAGGAATCGCAAAACTGGTTGTTATAGCTGAGGATGTTGAGCCTCCCCAAGTCGTTGCTCATCTACCGATTCTGTGTGAGGAGAGAAAGATTCCGTACTTGTACGTCCCGAGCAAGCTTGAGCTCGGAAAGTCAGCGGGACTAGATGTCGGGTCCGCTGCTATTTCTGTCGTTGAGCCCGGTGATGCCGCGCAGTCTCTAAAGGAAGTCTTGAAGATTGTTGAGACTCTGAGGAAGACCGGTGCCGCTAAGTGAGTAGATCGAGAGACAGTGCCGAAGAACCGCTAATTCCAGCTGAAGTAACTCAGGTAATCGGCCGGACCGGAGTCACCGGCGAAGTCATACAAGTCAGGGTGCGGGTCCTAGAGGGACGGGACAAGGGCAGAATCATTACTCGTAACATAAAGGGACCCATTCGACTAAACGATATCTTGATGCTCCGGGAGACGGAACGAGAAGCGAAGAAGATCAGGTAGGGAGTCGACTGCCACGCCGAAGACATTCAAGTGCTCCTTCTGTGGAAAGAACTTTTCAAACTCCACAGGACTAATGCACATCAAGAACGATGGAACGATCCTCTACTTCTGTTCCAGACGATGCCGAGTAAGCAACCTCTCTTTCGACCGCGACTCTAGAAAGCTAAAGTGGACTGCGTACTACGGAAAGAGAGAGAAAGGACGCTGACCGACTCTACCCAGAGAACGTTCGCATTTCTCAAACCTGACACAGTGAAGAACCGCCTCGTGGGCGAAGTCCTTGCCCGGCTAGAACGGAAAGGGTTCACGCTCAAACATTTGAGACTGCACCAGATCACGCACAAGGAAGCGGAGTCACTCTACAGCGTGCATAAGGGGAAGCTGTTCTTTCAGGAACTGGTCGACCATGTGACCTCCGGCCCCGTGGTGCTTATGGTCCTTCAAGGGCCCAACGTTGTCGAGACTCTTCGGAAGTTCATTGGAGCAACAAATCCCCTGACCGCCGAGCCCGGGACGATCCGGGGCGATCTGTCAGTCTCCATTACAGCGAATGTGATTCACGCATCGGACAGCAACGAGAACGCAAAAAGAGAATCCTCGATCTTCTCGCTAGACACTTCATGACTAGATAGTATTCTGCATCTCATCTCATTCTCATACGATAAGTTCTCTCTCCAACTAGCTTGAACATTTCATTGAAGCGTTTCTTTGCAATTATAGTCGGGGGCGGCGAGTTCGCCCTCAACTCTTGGCCTGTTCCCTGCCTTCGACTGGGTACTCGTAGCGTTTCGACCCGATTTTCTTTAGCCTAACGTACACCCTCCTCGCCTTACGATACGGGTGGAGCCCTTTACGGTATAGGAATTGTGCCTACGTTTCGAATCTCTAGAGAGGTTTAGGGTTTAATATTCCCCGGCGTCACTAGGGGTTCTAATGGAGTCTCCTAGATATGCCGATTCGTCAGCCTATTGCAGTGGTTCTGGGCCATGTAGATCATGGCAAGACTACACTTCTAGATCGGCTTAGGGGGACTTCCGTCGCGGCTCGTGAGCCGGGCCAGATAACGCAGTGGATTGGCGCCAGCCTCATCCCGGCCAAGACACTGACGGAGATTATCGGACCCTTACTCGAACGGTTCAAGCTGACAATAGAAGTTCCAGGAATCCTATTCATCGATACTCCAGGTCACGAGACTTTCAGCAACCTTCGCAAGAGAGGAGGCTCAGCCGCAGACGTCGCCATATTGGTCATTGATGTCACGAAGGGGATTGAGCCACAGACAGTCGAGTCGCTGACGATTCTGAAAGCTCGAAAGACCCCGTTTTTGATTTGCTGTAACAAGATTGACGCGGTTCCTGGATGGAAAAGCTCGGATGCAGGATCGTTTCTGGAAAACATGGCTAACCAGCGGCCCGAAGTGTTGACAGATCTTGACAATCGGCTCTATACAATGATGGGGACCTTGTCCAGATACGGTATCCGGGCAGACAGGTTTGACCGGATAACGGAGTTCGCCAAGACAGTCGCACTGGTCCCGGCGAGCGCAAAGACGGGCGAGGGAATCCCTGAGTTGATGGCGGTTCTCGTCGGACTGACGCAGGTCTACATGAAGGGAGAGCTGAGCGTTACGAGTGGTCCTGCGGAGGGAACGGTTCTAGAGGTGAAGGAGGAGCCGGGCTTGGGTGTGACGATTGACGCGATGATTTACAATGGACGTTTGGAGGTGGATGACCAGATCATGGTTGCGGGACGGAATGGGGTTATCGGTACGAGGGTCCGAGCGCTCCTTCTCCCGAAGCCTTTGGACGAGATCCGTGATCCGAGGGACAAATTCTCAAACGTGAAGTCCGTGGACGCGGCGGCCGGGATTAAGATCGCTGCTGCAGGGTTGGAGGATGCGATTGCCGGGTCATCCCTCTACGGGGTCAAGGACGCGTCGAGTAGGAAGGCGATCAAAGAGAGGATTCTCAGTGAAGTTGAGGAGGTGCGAGTCAAGAAAGACCTCAGCGGTGTTGTTGTGAAGTCGGACGCTCTCGGCTCGCTAGAAGCATTGACGACGTCTCTGGAGGCGTCGAAAATCCCTGTCCGGCTGGCTGATGTCGGTGATGTTTCGAGGAGGGATGTTGTTGAGGCGAAGGCTGTGCGCGTCAAGGACCAGTACCTGGGTGTGGTCCTGGCTTTTGGTGTGAAGCTGTTGCCGGATGCGGAGGAGGAGATCGCGCTATCGAAGATCCCAATCTTCCAGGGGGATGTACTCTACCATGTGTTGGAGGAATATTCTCGCTGGGTGGAGGCTCAGAGACTGGCGGGCGCGAAGGCCGAGATGGACCTTCTCATACGACCTGGAAAGATCAAATTGTTGAAGGGGGGGTTTGTGTTCCGGCGTAGCGATCCGGCTATTGTGGGCGTGGAAGTGCTCGATGGCATCATCAAGCCGAAGTATCCGCTCATCAACAGTAAAGGACAGCGGATCGGACAGATCGTCCGGATTCAAGACCAAGGAAAAGATGTCGGAGAAGCTGGTGCCGGGAAACAGGTTGCAGTGTCTATTGACAAGCCAATGGTGGGAAGGCAGATCAACGAAGGCGACGTCCTCTACGTTGACGTTCCAGTGCAACATGTCAGGGTGCTCTCTTCCAAATTCAAAGACTACCTCACCCCACGTGAGCTAGCTTTACTCATCGAGATGGCAACCTTGACAACGGGCAGCACGTCTAGTTCAGTTGCATGATCGACTGACGGCCAAAAATGAAACTTGTGTTTTGGTCGGGAATAGGAGGGAATGATGTCCCGATCAAACTGTCGGACCTACCTCCGGTTCCGATTAATTGGTGCGCGTTACATTGGGTTCCGACTGAAGAGGATTGGAGAAAGCGATTTCTTGGTCTTTTGAAATATTACCGCGCGCCGAAATGGATTCGCGATCTTTATTCCGACTTCGCTATTCTTTGTATACCAGATGGCGGGATCACCTATGCGGTCCTGAGCCCTGTCTGGGGTCTTGGTGGTTTTGACGGTCTTCGGAAGAGCCTGGAAGAGGCGGGACTACATTCCTATGAAGTGGATGGAAAAACTCTCATCGCCGAACTAGATAGAGAGCATGTGCCTATGGTCTTCGGGGAAGGTAGCTGGCAGATGAACCGACTCTACTTTTTCATTTCAAGTCGAAAGATTCCAGACTGGCCTCAGAGACTAAGAGAAACTCTTGACTCGAACGGCTTCAACTATCGCCTACTGGAGAATCTGGATGCGATAGTATCCAACTATTGGGAGCACGGGATCGAAGCGGTTTCCGCCAATCTGAGCGTTGATTTTCTGAGAGACATTGCGGTTCGAGTGTCCGCCAAACTCAAGGTTCCTTTGGAGGTCAAAGAGAATACGATACCGAAGAGGTCCAAGCATCGGCTGTCCCATGAACCCGTCGAACCGAATTCAAAGGACGTTTATTAAGCGGAAAGCTCGCCGCTCTCCCGATTGAGGATAACTAGTTGGCAAAGTTTCAGCTTATAGTCTCAGACCCGAAGAGCAAGACGTCGAAAGCCGCCTCACTAGAAGGGACGAAGGCGCAGGCTCTTGTCGGGAAGAGTATTGGTGAAGAGATTGATGGGAAGCTTCTCGGGCTTGGGAATGTGAAGTTGCGGATTACTGGTGGGACGGATAAGGATGGTGTGCCGATGCGGTTTGATATTCAGGGTGCGGCTCGGAAGAGGGCTCTCCTCTCAGCCGGAGTAGGATACAGGCCGAGTGATGATGGTGAGCGGCAGAGAAAGCTCATTAGAGGACGAGTCATCTCGGAAGATACATTGCAGATTAACAGTGTTATTGTTAGTGGGTCTGAAGCTAGTGCGGAGGTTGTGAAGAGTTGAGTTTTGAAGTAGTCGAAGAGCATACGAACAACCTGCTGGGACGCCGCGAAGCAAAGCTAGTTGTTCACCACGAGGGGGCAGGAACGCCTGATAGGCTGACGGTACGTAAGCTCGCCTCTGAACACTTCAAAACACAACTCGACAAGGTGTTTGTGAGAAGCATCGCAACACGTACCGGAGGATCATCCGCTACCTGCATGGTCGAAATCTACACGGATGATAAAGCAGCGGATATTGTTCCCGCGTACTTGAAGAACCGGATGCTTCCGAAAGACCAGCGGGTCGCAAA
>DASPWY010000192.1:0-1868 GCA_035637575.1 Bathyarchaeia archaeon | reverse complement strand
TTCGTCAAGACCTACTTCTGTGAAGATTTTGGAAAAGTCGTCAAAGGCTGCCCTGTCCCCCTTGTCGTGGCAGGGGGACCGAAGCTAGAAACAGCACTAGACGCGTTCGAACTCGCCCATGACGCCATAGCGGACGGGGCGATCGGTGTGGACATGGGACGGAATATTTGGCAGTCAGAACACCCAGTTGCCATGATCACAGCCATTCGTGAAATAGTCCATAACGGAGCAAGCGTGAGGGAAGCACAGCAAGCCTTCGAGGAAGCCAAGAAAACGAAACCTCCAGTCTTAGCAAAGACTCCCATCAGGTAAACTCTTTCTCAAAGCATGAATGCTGATCGCACGACTTTTTCGGTCTTCTAACTCTATGGTGACATTCGCTTGACGAAGAAGCTCTACTGGGAACAGCCCTACTCACAAGATTTCACAGGGAAGATAGTCGGGTCCGATGGGACCCGGGCCGAGCTTGACCAGACCCTGTTCTACCCCAGGGGTGGAGGCGTATCTTGTGATACCGGCGTCTTGGGCGGTATGAAAGTAGTGGAGACCTCGAAGGAGGGAGACAGGATTCTTCACACTTTAGAATCTCCTCCCAACTTCGCTGTCGGACAATCCGTCACCGGTAAAATAGACTGGGACAGACGTCACCGACTAATGCGTATGCACACTGCAGGCCATCTGTTGAGCGCTCTCTTCTATTCTGGCGCCAAGTGTCTCATTACTGGTAATCAGATTGACGTTGACAGATCTCGGATGGACTTTAGCCTCGAGGTATTCGACCGGTCTCAGATCGAGGGATTCGTAAATGAAGCTAACAAGCTCATTGCCAATGACGCGCCCGTCAAGTCGTACTTCTTAGAGAGAAACGAAGCTCTGAAGATCCCGGAGATGGTGAAATTGGCGGAAGCGGCTCCGCCGGTTGAAGCTCAACTCCGGATAGTAGAAATCGCAGGGATAGACCGACAGGCCGACGGTGGGCTGCACGTAGCGCATCTGAAGGAGATAGGACGGATCGAACTCTTGAAACTGGAAAACAAAGGAAAGACGAACCGGCGACTGTACTACGACGTCACGAACGCGTGATAAATTCAAGACCCAGGGTCTCTACCATTGCTCAACGCTAACACTTGATTGAGATTTCCGGTCAATATGGTACTGCAAAATCGGGTTTTTATTCGGGTCTTCTGACTCCGTTGAATTATTCGAGTTTCAGGCGATCTCACAAGCTGTGAAAGAACTCGCATCGTGTTTCAGGGGAACACCGCTCTGATTGGCTTCGATAAGGCTGGCAAGAGATTCGGCACGCTTGATGCCGTCAAAGAGTTCTCGATGACTATTCAGGACGAGGAGATTCTCGGCCTCTTAGGCCCGAACGGAGCAGGCAAGACAACCCTGATGCTGATGATGGGCACAGTCTATCGCCCAACGAGCGGCAAGATCTCCGTGAATGGATTGGACGTCGTTCAACATCCGAACGATGTGAGAAAGATGATTGGAATTGCCTTCCAGGATCCTCGAGTCGACGGAATACTGGGAGCGTTTGATGTGCTCAACTGGCATCTGAAGATGACGACGAACCTCGACAAGGTGGAGCGCGAGGATCGTGTAGAGAAGGTCCTGCGGGCTGTCGATCTCTGGGATGCGAGGAACAAGAGAACCTGGTTGATGAGTGGTGGAATGCGGAAGAAGGTTGAGGATTGTAAGGTCCTGGCGCAGCGTCCGAAGATTGCTGTGTTTGACGAGCCGACCGCTTTCCTCGACGTTCCGAGTAGGTTGCTGATGTGGAAGATGATTCGGGAGCTTAGGGACGAAGGCTCTACTGTAATTGTTGCGACGAACATGATGGACGAAGCTGAGAGACTCTCCGA
>DASPWY010000191.1:0-19809 GCA_035637575.1 Bathyarchaeia archaeon | reverse complement strand
TCGTATTCTAACGGGACGTTTGAGAATAGGGTCCGGACATACCGGGCCTTGGCATCAAACACGGGCTAGGACGTGGAGGGTTTTGGTGGGCTGGGACTTGACCTTCTGAAACTGTAGCCGACACCAGCTATTCCCACAACGATCAAGATCACAGCGAACACGACAGGCAACAGTATAGCAGCAAAGTACGAGACAAGCAAGAGAACTCCGAAACCGGTCATCAGAGCACCCCAGCCTACCACCATTATCCTGGGCGGAGCATACGAGTTCGCTGGAGGAAAAACAAATGCTTCAACGATCATCCACGCTCCGAAGAACGTAAAGATCAAGGGAAAGACTGCGAAAATGTTCAGCCCGGTGAGGAGTGATACGAGGATGAGCCCCCCTAGAATTATTAGGAAAACGCTGGCGTTAAGAGGCGCCCAGGGAACACGATTCATTGCAGATTCAACAAACCTCAGACTATGCCTTGTTTATAGTACTATTGTAGTTGGACTGAAAAGAGGCCTGAAGCCTCGGTCAGACGTGATCGTAGACGTTTGACTCTTGAAATGTTCCCGTGTTCATTTCCTGCTCGATCTCTCGCAGCATGAGAATCCGCTTGTAAGTGGGTGGGTGAGTCATGAAGAGCTGAGCTGCCTTCCGCCAGTTCGACTTGGCCTCAGCCTCCATCGCCAGCTCCAATTCGCGCTCGCTCAGGACACCATCATGGTCCAAATCGTACTTTGACTTTTGATCCATGATCTGTGCCACGTCCTGCTTTGCTTGCGCTGGGTCTTCGATGAAGAAGGCGCGGGCACCGTGCGGCTCGCCTGGAGCTAGAGACAAGCCGTAAGCGATCTTAACCAGAGCACTCTCAAGTTCTCTAGGGTGTTTGGTCAGGTAGGCGGAGTAGGCGTCGGCGTAGCTTTCTCTGAGCCGCGTTAGTCTTAAGGCGAGCAATGTTGTTAGGATGTAGACGACGTACGCAACGATGGCGATGACTATCAGTGCCCCGGCACTGTTATTCCGGTTGGATCCGCGACCGCCTATGCCACTAACGTAGCCCCCCCAGAGGACGGAGCGAGCGATAAGGTATGCGACTAGGGGTATGGCAGAGATCATGGTGACGACGATAAAGTCGCGATGTTTTACGTGGCCGAGTTCATGTGCGATGACTCCCTCGATCTCGTCTTCGTTCAACCGTTGGAGGAGTCCTTGATGAACGGCTAATGTGGCGCTTTTCTGGGTCCGGCCGAACACGAAGGCATTGGGTGTAGGGTCCGGCGAGATGGCCAATCGTGGCATCGGGATGCCTGAGGTTGAGGCCATCTGAGAGACCTTGGCTTCCAGCCATCGATTCTCTCCCGGGGATAGATAGTGGAGTCGACTGGTAGCCCTAACGATTACGGGACCTATCAGATATTGCAGTAAGATTATGAAGAAAGCTCCCACAAGGCCGAAGATGAGGCCAGTAGTGGGATCAAGGAAGAAAACGGAAGTAAGTGTTAGAAGACCGAGAAAGATCGCGAAGACTAGTATGATCGTGAAGCCCATTGTCCGCTTCAATGCGCCCAGTCCACTCGTCACGATTCATTCCCATCCTAGAGAACTTAATCCGGCCCTTCTTTAATTCTATCCTCGAACGAGAGGAAAAGCGGCCCATGTCCCAGATCGTATCAGAGATCAAATGTCCGAACTGCGGAGCCCAACTCAACCTCTCGCCCGGAGAGCTGGTAGCTACCTGCAGATACTGCGGCTATACCTCAGTAGTGGGCGCCAACGCTCCATTCCAGCTTGAACACAGTCTCATAGTAAACAAACTAGACAACACGAGAATTACCCAGGCTCTGCAAGACTGGATGAGGTCAGGCTTCATGAAGCCGGGAGACCTCGCCAAAAAAAGCAGACTTGCGGTGCTAGAGCTGAGATACCTCCCTTTCTGGCTTGTACCTCTAACCGCCACCAGCACATACGAAGGAGTGCTTGAAAGAATCTCACCCCCGACACCGAGAAAGGGGACGATTCAGAACGATTACGACTGGCTTGTGCTAGGAAGAAAGGCGGCTGAATTTCCAACCCGAGGCTACAAGGTCCCAGCCGAAGGAAAGATACCCTTCGACTTTACCAAAATAGAATCTCAAGCCAAATTTCTGAACAGCGAAATAGACAGCGAAGAGGCAGTGATACGAGCGAAGGACGAAGTTGAGGAAAACCAGCGATTCCTCCTGAAACAGGAAGTGGATCAAGTAACCCAGTTAGACACTAGCTTCAATGTTGACAAGCCTACCTATCTACACGCACCGCTCTGGTTCGTCCAATACGAGTACAAAGGGAAGATCTACAACGCGATCATTGATGGCAGTAGCGGCGGCATGATTCGCGCCGACATACCGCAGGTCGACTTCAAGATGATCTAGAACTGAACGGGATTCTGTACTCGACTCTTGAAAAGAGGCCTTCGGTGAATAACAGAACCCGAGAATTCTGATATTAAGTGTCACGAAATTGCTTTTCCCCATAATGCCTGAATATGAACAAGCATGTTTTGCGCCGTTGCAACGGCTCGACAAGGGGTACGAGTCCTCTTTTATCCGCCGCGAGCTTCGCGATTAGCCTCGATTGGGCAATGAGGGCCATCCGAACGCAAGCTGTTGGCAGGGCTTTCTGTTCCACAGCGAACCTTGGAGCAGGGTTCGACGTCTTCGGCTTAGCATTGAACAGATACTCCGACACCGTAAGCGCCCGGATCACCTCGGGAAAGAAGATCAGAATAATCGTGCGTGGCCGCGAAGGTCGCAACATACCTGTGGAGTTGGAGAGAAACTCTGCAGGGCCTCCAGCCTTAGAATTAGCGAAGAAGACGAACTTGAACAAAGGCCTGGACATAATCGTCGAAAAACATGTACCCCAAGGCTTAGGACTCGGAAGCAGTGGCGCAACGGCCGCAGCATGCACTAAAGCTCTGGATGCCCTCCTAGACCTTCAACTATCAAACGATGAATTGGTAAAAGTGGCAAGTCTAGGAGAGAAGGCCGTAGCAGGGACAGCACACGCAGACAATGTCGCAGCTTCACTCCTGGGAGGGTTCGCGATCGTATACGACGATCCAATCAGAACAATTAGCATCAAGCCACCGGCTGGTCTGGCGGTGGTTGTTGCAACTCCCCGACTTCCATTTCAATCCGAAAAGACGAGAAAAGCGCGAAAGATCATACCGGACAAGATCAGTGTCCAGAATGCAGTTCTAAACGTGGGCAGGGCCTCCGCTATGGCGGTGGCCTTTGCTCAAGGCGACATTCGAATGATTGGAACTGGAATGAATGATAAGATTGCGGAGCCCTATAGACAGCATCTCATTCCGGGCTATCAGGATGTAAAACGTATGGGGTTAGATGCGGGAGCGGCAGGCGTGTGCATCAGCGGGGCGGGACCAAGCCTCGTCGCCCTAGTCGATAGAAATAATCGTGCACCTCGACGAGTTGCCCAGGCAATGGTAAAGGCGTTTGCACGGAATAACGTACGTTCAACCTCATTTATCGCGCGGCCAGCCCCCGGAGCGACCATAGTCAAGGAATCCTAGGAATGCCCTGGCCTTATCGTCTACAATGCTTCGACTGCCACACTCAGTTTCCAGCCCAGACAACGAATTATCGATGCGAAAAATGCGGCGGCCTTCTAGAGGTGACTTTCCGGATCTCCCGTCGAAAAGTTCCCTGGACAAAAAGGGGCCTCTCGGTCTGGAGATACCGGGAACTCCTTCCCGTCGATAACGACCGGTTCATCACAACCCTAGCAGAAGGAGGGACCGGGCTTCTTCACTGCCCGCGTCTCGGCCGTGAACTTGGTCTGAAGAGACTCTATGTGAAGAATGAGGGAGAAAACCCGACCGGCTCATTCAAAGACCGGGGCATGACAGTGGCCCTGTCTAAGGCTCGGGAATTAGGGAAAAGGAAGGTTGTCTGCGCCTCCACTGGTAATACCGCGGCGTCTCTCGCCGCCTACTCGGCCCGTGCCGGACTGAAGTGCGTAGTCATCGTCCCAGAAGGAAAAGTTGCAGCGGGCAAGATGCTCCAAGTAATCATTCACGGCGCACGGATTTTCCAAGTTAGGGGCGACTTCGACGAAGCAATGAGAGCAGTCGTTACACTAACGGAACACCGGAAGGGATTCTACTTGATGAATTCCCTCAATCCGTTCCGGCTTGAGGGCCAGAAGACCCTAGCCTATGAGGTGTGTGACCAGCTGGATGGAGAGGTGCCAGACTCACTTGTGCTTCCTGTAGGCAACGGCGGGAATATCAGCGCGATGTGGAAAGGCTTCGGCGAATTTCAAACACTCGGAGTTACCAAAGCGAGACCTAGAATGATCGGGGTCCAAGCAGAGGGAGCAGCACCCATCGCAAAGGCAGTCAAGCGAAAACAGGACAGGATTGAACCGGTGACTAATCCGCGAACTATCGCCTCAGCCATAAGAATTGGATCACCGGTCAATTGGATGAAGGTACTCCATGCAATCAACGAATCCCATGGAAATGCCGAAACAGTCTCCGACAAGGAGATTCTAGAAGCCCAGAGGAACCTGGCCTCGAAAGAGGGAATATTCGTTGAGCCAGCCAGCGCAGCATCTATCGCCGGCCTCAGAAAGAACCGAGAGGCAGGCAAAATCGATCGATCTGATCTTGTAGTATGTGTTACAACTGGTCATGGCCTGAAGGACCCATCAGTTGTTGACTACCTTCCCAAGCATGAAGGTTACACTCTCAAGATTACTCAGCCCGACTGGATCGGACGATTAGAGAGAACCTTTTGAGAATCGTCCTCATCGGCTTTGGCACCGTAGGCCAATCACTCGCTCGAATTCTGATCAAGGACAGAGATTGGCTCGTCAAGAACCACGGGTTCGAACCTCAAATCACCGCGATAGTGGATAGCCGAGGGTCATGCAGAGACGATAATGGCCTGAACCTTGACAGAGTTTTGAAAGTGAAAGAAAAGTACGGAACAGTCCAGAAGTATCCTGCAAGCGTCGAGAGCAAAACTAGCATCCAGCAAATCATATCTTCGGCAGAAGCTGAGGCGGTGATAGAGACTACTCCATCAAATTTTGAGAACGGCGAACCTGGCCTTACAAATATTAAGAACTCATTGTCTGCGAGAAGACACGTGGTCACCTCCAACAAGGGACCGCTAGCGCTTGCAATGCCGGCGCTTCTGGAACTGGCATCCCACACGAGAATGCAGTTGCGCTTCAGCGCGACGGTAGGAGCCGGGACTCCATTCCTCACCTTCGCATCGAAATGCCTCCCAGGCGAGAAGATACTGGGAATCCACGGCATCCTCAACGGAACAACCAACTACATTCTGACTCGAATGGAAGAGGCTTCGCTCAGCTTTCAAAAGGCGCTAGCTGAAGCACAAGAGAAAGGATATGCGGAAAAGAACGCCGAAAACGACATTGACGGACTAGACACCGCTGCAAAGATAGTCATCATCGCGAACTGGATTCTCAAACGTCGAATGAGTATCAACCAATTGAAAGTAACTGGCATCCGAGACATACTCCCGGAAAAGATTCTAAGGGCGAGCAAATCGGGAACGAGAATCAAACTCATCGGACGGCTAGCAGATTCAGAAGCTACAGTGAGACCTGAAGAAGTCCGCGCAGACGATCCGGTGTGTGTCCCGGGCAATCTTAACGCACTCTCATTCTCGACCGAACACACAGGTGACGTGACCCTCATAGGTCGTGGAGCAGGGGGAGAAGAAACGGCCAGCGCCATTATCCGTGACCTTGTTGACATTCGAACCGAATATTCGATCTAGGGACTAAACCTGAAGCTTATAATGAAATTTGGCGGCTCTTCACTAGCCAACGCTACAAGCATCAGAAACGCGGCCAGAATAGTCCAGCGGTTCTCGCCTGAAAACAAGATAGTTGTCGTCGCATCAGCAATGAACGACACAACTGAAAGGTTGTTGGAGATCGGCGAACTGGCTCAAAAGAAAGAGAATGCCCGAGTAAGAAAAATTCTAGGAATCACTCAGAGACTCCATGTGAAGACCGCCAGATCAGTTTCCTCCCGGAAAACGTCGAGGGAGCTTCTCGATCGAATCAACCAGTTGAACACGGACCTGGAAAAAACTGTCGAAGGAATATCGCATCTCCGAGAACTGACTCCCAGAAGCAGAGACTATCTCCTCTCTTTTGGCGAACGTCTCTCTGCACCGATATTGGCGGCAGCAATTCGTAACCTCGGATTCAAAGCTCAATCCCTAACCGGAGGAGAGGCAGGAATAGCCTCAGACGACAAATTTGGAGAAGCCAAGCCACTGGCAGAACTCAGCTACCATGAAATACGACGACGGCTCGAACCAATGCTGGCCAAGAATCAGATTGCGGTAGTAACAGGGTTCATCGCCGCGACAGTAGATGGGACGATTACAACACTTGGAAGAGGAGGGTCCGACTATACCGCCAGTATTCTCGGAGCAGCTCTCAACACCGATGAGATATGGATATGGACGGACGTTGACGGGTTGATGACCGCTGATCCCAGAATCGTCAAGGATGCAAGGGTCCTTCGCACGGTCTCCTTCGGAGAAGCCCTAGAGCTGTCATATTTCGGAGCAAAGATGATGCATCCAAGAGCTATGCAGCCCGCAGCGCAGAGAAAGATTCCGGTCCGTATCAGAAACTCTTCCAAGCCAACTCTAGAAGGAACCCTAGTCTCTTCAGGAGAGACTGGCGCAGGTAGAGTGGTAAAAGCTGTCTCAATCATCAGGAGCGTAGGAATCGTTACCGTAAGCGGGACAGGTATGATAGGTTCGCCCGGTGCAGCAGCAAGAGTCTTCATGGCGTTAGGCTCTAGCAATGTCAACGTGATGATGATCTCTCAAGGATCATCGGAAGCAACCATCTCATGCATCGTGGCTAGGAAGGACACAGACAACGCGGTTCGAGCTCTTCAGCTTGCACTACTGGGGCAGGGCCTCGTTGACAAAGTCGTAGCTGAGAAAGACGCCTGCATCATAGCCGTCGTGGGATCAGGAATGAAAGGAACACCGGGAGTAGCAGCAAGAATTTTCGGCGCCGTTGCTCGGAAAAAGATTAACGTGCGCGTCGTCGCGCAAGGGTCCTCGGAACATAACGTCTCCTTCGTGGTTTCCGAAGGCCAAGGCCCGGAGGCAGTGCGGGCAATACACGAGGAATTCCAGCTCGGAACGGCGTCGGCGTAGGCAACGCTGTCGTAATCCCAACGAGCTAAAGTGAAAGGGCCAACCTCTTCTCTCGTCAAACTATCTCATTATGGTTACAATGTCCTTGTCCACAGGCATGTGGTCTAGTCCAACCCTCTGTCCAGAATATTTTACGCTAGGGCCAGACACCAAAGCATATTTGGCTCCTTCGCTGAACCTTGGATGAATCTTCTTGCAGACGTCTCTGAGAGTTGACCCAGCAGGGAGAATCAGCGGCTTCTCAAAATCTGGTTCTCCGTCGGGACGCTTGAGGTAAATCCGGATGAAATCGAGGGTCTCCCAGATCCGCTCAGTAAGGAGGTCCATGTTCAAGCCCTTCTCTGCGGATATGGGCACAAAATCGGTGCCGATTTGTTTCTTCGCGGCGGCCAGGTACTGCTCGTTAACTAAGTCCACCTTGTTTAGGACGACGAGAGCGCGAGCGTATACTCTGTTCCCAGTCAGGACGTCGATCAGTTGATCGTCAGTAATGTCGTCTCGCATCAAAATGCCGCCATTACTGACCCCGTACTCCTGAACTATTCCCTTTACAGTTGCTGGAGTGAGCTTGGTAAGTTTGACGCTCGTGGTCAGCGCAAGGCCACCCTTGTTGCTCCTAGTGATGACCACGTCGGGGGGCTTCTGGTTGATCCGAATGCCCATCTCATGAAGCTCATGCTTCAACAGCTCTACCTGACCCGGTTGGAACACGTCCAAGACCAACAGGACCAGGTCCGCGTTTCGTGCCACCGATAGAACTCTTCTCCCTCTGCCACGTCCAGAAGAAGCACCGCTGATGATTCCCGGCAAGTCAAGAATCTGAATATCCGCACCATTGTACCGGAGTATTCCAGGGACCACCGTCAGAGTAGTGAAAGCGTAGGCTGCCACCTTCGACTTTGCGTTCGTCAGCCGATTCAGAATCGTCGACTTGCCCACGCTGGGAAGACCAATCAGAACTATCGTCGCGTCGCCTCCCTTCTTGATCTCGAAAGCAGGTCCTCCGCCTTTGGAAGTGGAGCTCTCGAGCTCAGCTCGAAGCCGGGCGAGCTTAGCCTTCAACAGCCCAATATGATGCTCAGTATGCTTGTTGATCTGGGTCTTACTCATCTCCTGCTCGATCTGCTTAATCTTCTCGGGAAGACCCATCACGAATCGCCTCGATCAACCCTGACTAAGGTTCAAGGCATATTGTGAACCTTACTCCAGGTTCAAACAATTCGGCAGATGGGCTCAATTAGAACCGTGCCATTTTTCCCATTAGCCCGTTGCCATAACAGCATAGGAAAAAAAGATTCTGGGAAGGTTGATCCATCAATCTTCGAGCTGGGGCCCGCAATGCGGGCGACCGCCATCGCAAGGCCGATTGCAGAGAGACAGAGTCCAGTGAACCACCAAGTTTCGAACGCAGCAAACCCAAGAGAGAGGCCATGGGTGCAGAGATGATGTACAAGTCTCTCAAGCGGGCCTCATCTTCCCAGCTTCGTCAATGACCGTTACAACGCTTTGCTAACTGTCAACATAAAGTCAATCCGTCAGTAGATCTCAATTTGACTGCGAAGTCGCAAGCCCCCGAACGCTTGACTGTCGTCGGATTACAGAACTATTTCAAGGAGAACCGTCCTCATATTGGTTAATGGCAGACGTGTGGGCGGAAGAACGGGACAAGGCAGTACTAAACATCGTATACTACTGTGAGACATGCAACGTAATCATCGAACCCGGAGACGCCGACATTTCAATTCATAAGAAGGAGTCGCCCCATCACAAGATGCGACGAGTAATGATACTGCGATGCAGCCGATGCGAAAACATAGTCACCGATTCCTATGCAGAATACAGCCCCGAGAAGAATCAATTCTGGTGCAAGAACTGTATCTCAGAAGCTGGCGCTGACTCGTTCCGCTCCTAGTACTGCCTTTATACTCCAGACCGGAAAAATCAAACCATCCCAAGGTATGACCCTCCGTGAATATCGATCTTGTCAGAAAGGAGATCCCTGTAACCTCTCGACGAGCCTATTTCGATAACGCAGGCACCGGACCCCCGTCGATCAGCGTTCTCAACGCTATCCACGAATATCTTACGGACTGGCGTGACTATGGCGAGAACTGGGAAGAATGGCTGCCCATCATAATCGATTCCCGCAGACTCTTCGCCAGGATGATAGGAGCAGGCCTCGAAGAAGTAGCAAGCATCCCGAACGTCAGCTCGGCACTCACCGCACTAGCGAGCAGTGTCAAGTACAAGCCTAATGGGAACATTGTCATCAGCGAACTCAACTTTCCCACCAACATCTACCTCTGGCATCTCCAGAAGAAGCACGGACGCGCAAACGACGTTCGACTACTACGAAAAGACCAGAGTGGCATCGTTCCGTTAGACGAGTGGGAGAAAGCGATTGATGATGACACTTCCATCGTCTCAGTCGACTACGTCTCTTGGGCGAACGGCTGCCGAGAAAAGATCCGAGAGATCACGAAGATCGCACATGAGCACAACGCGTTCGTCATCGCAGACTCCTTCCACGGACTGGGAGTCTTCCCTATCAACGCCAAGCAGGACGGAGTCGACGCCTTGGCTTGCGGCATGTACAAGTGGATGCAGGGACCCCACGGCGCAGCCTACCTATACACAGACCGTGAAAGGCTAAACGAGCTCGACCCCAACTACATCGGCTGGCATGGAGTGGAAGACTCGGTCGTCAGAAGACTCACTAAACAAGAAGACTTGTTCGGCAAGCCCTTCAACATAGACGATGCAGAGCCTGCTCTAGACGCGACTCGATTCGAGGGAGGCAGCTGGGGAGTAATCTCGATCGTGGGAGCGAAGGCCGCCCTTGAATACGCGCTCAAGCAAGATCAACAGGAAAGATACCATAGAATTCTCAAGGTCACCGATCATCTCATCGATGGTTTGAAGAAGAAAGGACGGAAAATACTGACCCCTCTACAGTCTGAACGTCGAAGCGGAATAGTAGTCTTCGAAGACGAGGACCCTCAGGCGACGTTCAACAAGCTAAAGTCACTGAACATCACCGTCGCGAGTAGAGTCAAGGCTATACGCGCCTCTCCCCACTACTACAATACCGAGGAGGAAATAGACAGACTCCTCGCAGCCCTGTGACCTCAAGGATTGAAAATTCTGGTAATCAACAACTACAAGGAACTCGAAAAGGCGAAACAGGCGCTCGACAACATAACACTCTGCGCCAGTCAACGCCCTGAGATGCTGGACTACAAGACTGCTCGACTGAACGATGTCGTTTTGCAGAAAGACCCTGACATTACGATTCTTACCGGCTCAAACTTCATGCTATCAAAACCTGACACAAGACTGGTATTCCAGCCTGAGATGGACCTGATCAGAAAGCTAGACCGACCAATTCTCGGAATCTGTTTTGGGCATCAGCTCATAGGCGCCGCGTACGGGTCAGAAGTAGTGGATCTCGGCCATACCGTTCGAGAGTTCAAAGAGGTCAAACTCGTAGGAAGCGATCCTCTCTTCGAAGGATTGCCCAGCTCAATCAGAGTGTCGGAGTCGCACCGTCAGGCTCTAACCCGGGTCCCCCAAGGGTTCCGGCTCCTAGCCGAGTCAGCAACGTCACAGGTTGAGGCCATTGGCCATCAGACACGGCCCATCTATGGCCTCCAGTTCCATCCGGAGAGATCAGATGAGAAGCATCCTGACGGACGCATAATCCTCCAGAACTTTCTGAGACTCGCGGCGAAACTCTAGCCTGTCTTCTATATCGGAAGATAGTGTGGAAGAAGCTTCACGTCCAGAACCATCGCGAGAAACACGATAGCCAGATACGGGCTGGAGAACTTGAACGCAGTCCACGCCTGCGCCTTAGTCGGATTAGCGACGAGTCTAAGGTCGACCAGGATCATCCCAAGACCCAACAGCCCAGCCGTCACCAGATAGATTATGCCAAATCCTCCGAGGGACGGAAAGACAAATGCTAGGGAGATTGGAACGAGTAGGAAGGTGTTGAGCGCAATGTACTGCGCAGTCTTCTTCTCACCCACCACCACCGGCAGCATCGGGATTCCAGCCTTTGAATAGTCGCCCACAGCCCTCATAGCCAGCGCCCAGAAATGGCTGGGAGTCCAGACGAAGACCAAGAGGGCCATCAACCAAGGCGCCAGCGCTGTAAGTTGTCCCGTCGCTGCAGCCCAGCCCGCCAAGGGAGCACAGCTCCCCGCCGAGCCACCTAACACAATGTTCAGAGTGGTCCGACGCTTCAGATATTTCGTGTAGAACAGTACGTAGATGGTGGCGCCCAAGACGATGAACAGTCCGGCCAGCAAGGGCAGGAATACTGCGGAGATGACTGCGCTGATGCCGATGAGTCCGAGACCAAAGAGCAGTGCATTTTGTGGAGAGATTTCTCCTTGAGGAATAGGCCTCCAGCTAGTCCGCCCCATCGTCCGATCCACGTCCCGGTCAAGATAGCAGTTCAGCGCACCCGCCCCTCCCGACGCCAGCGTGCCAGCAACGATGACTGCTACGAGTCGGACGAGATTGATACTGGGAGCCGCAACTAGAAAAGCCGTCAGTGCAGTAAAATCCAGCAAGTAGACGATCTTCGGCTTCATCAGCTCATAATATGCAGGTACATTGCCGGATCGTCTGATCTGCAATTCGAAGACAGCCAAAACTCGGATTCGTCCATAAAAGAGTTTTAGGAGCTAAAGTAAGTGGAAGAACTCATCTCAAGAGCGCGGGAGGAATCTCGGCATGTCCCAATGAAAGAGGTTATCTCTCTCAGAAGTGCCGGAAGGAACGTTCTCCAGTCAAGACCATAGTGATTCCGTGCTGATCGCATGCTCTGACCAGCTCCGGGTCTTCGACTGACCCTCCAGGCTGAACAATTGCCGACACTCTTTCCCTTGCAACTGCCTCCACATTATCAATATTCGGCAGGAATCCGTCAGAGGCCATTACGCTACCTGTGAGGTCGTGGCCGAACCTGTGCGCCTTCTCGATACAGGATTCGATTGCACCGATTCTGTCCTGTTGTCCCGTCCCGATCGCCTGAGACCCGTCATCTTTCCAGAAAACGACACCGTTCGACCGGACCTCACAGACTACCCACCAGGAATGCAACAGAGCATGATACTCTGCTTCAGATGGTGAGCGTTTCGTAACTACGGGCAGCATCCTCAGCTGTTCCAGCGACCGTACCCCGGTTCCGTAGGAATCCTCGAGTATTAGCGACCCGTCATCCAGCACTACAATGTCTGGCGAATTCGAATCGTGATCAGGCATCGGGATTTTTCCAACCCGAATATCTTTCTTCGCTTGGAGGACTGAAATCGCCGATTCCTCATAATCAGGCGCGTAGACCACCTCGACAAACGTCTTCGTTAATTCTTCAGCAGTCAACTTGTCAACTCCACGGTTGAGAAGAACAACGCTCCCAAACGCGGCCCTCGGATCCGCATCTCGAGCTCTAGCATAGACTGAGGACAGGGACTCACCCCCGCGTCCGACAGAGACTCCCGACGGATTGAGATGCTTCATCACCGCGACGGCAGGTTCGCTGAAATATCCGACAATTCGCAGCCCATGACTCCCATCCTCAACATTCGTCGCCGACGGTCCGTCTTTTCCCCATTTAATCCAGTCCACACTTCCAATTCCACCCTCGGAATGTTTGGCCTTGTACAGCGCGGCTTTCTGGTGCGGGTTAGTCCCATACCTCAACCCACGATCCTCCCCGCCGATCCTCCACTGAACCTTAGAATACTCGAACACCTTTCCACCGAGTTCCAGTCTTAGAACTTGAGGAAAATCCTCTTTGAGAGCGGTCCTATAGATTCTCCGAATCTGCTGCTTGCTCATAGACCCTGACCCGTCAAGTAGTCTCGTATTGCTTTGTCATAGTCTGCAGTTAGAACAAAAGCCTCTCGAGCCAGCAACTGACGCAACTCGTTCCCCACATGCCCCTTCCTCTCCAATTCCCCGACTACATCCTCATACTGCATTGGGGAAGTCACTGGAACTACTCGGTGATTCAATAGCGCACCTTTACCAGCGGCCCGAATCAACGCGACGCCTCCGATGTCGATATTGTCGACGGCTCTCCGAAGATTCAGAGGGTCCGCCTTAACGACCTCTTGGAAAGGGTAGAGATTCACGACCACAAAATCCAGCGGCTCAATCAGGTTAGCCTCCAAGTACTTCCGCTGCTCGGGATCTTTCCAGTCTCCCAAGATCCCGCCGTGAATCTTGGGATGCAGTGTCTTCACGAGTCCTCCAGGCATCTCCAGGACTTGTGTATACTCTGAAACCTCCAGGATGTTGAAGCCAAGCTTCCTAACAGCCTCTGCCGTCCCTCCAGACCCAAGCATCTTGACTTGGAGCTTCGAGAATATCCAGGCTAGCCGGTCCAGCCCTGTCTTATCGTAGACTGAGAGTAGGGCGTTACCAGGCAAACCCTTTCCCTCTGAACATGTTTGGCGTGATATTTAGTCTCGGGCACTCATCATACTTGTTCCAGGGCCCGGGTAATCTCTAATCGAGAGGCTCTTACCGCGGGATACAGACTACCAGTCAGTACAGCAGCAAGAGCAAGGATCAAGGCCTGAACGATGGCACCATAAGGTATGATGAACGGAATAAAGAAACCAGCAAGGCTGGTGCTGTTAGTAGCTCCTTTCAACAACAACAATCCACCAGGTACTGCTAGTAGGAACCCGAAGAGGCCGAGATACGTTCCTTCACCAAGAAATAGTCCAGTAATCTGCAGCCTGCTCACACCCTGCGATCGCAAGAGTCCTATCTCCCTCCTCCGGTCTGACACGCTCATTATCATGGTTGCGCCGATTCCGAGACTCGCTATCAACAATGCGAAATAGAGAATCAGCAGTATCAGGGCAAAGATCCTATTGATCGTATTATTCACGAGCGATAGGAGTTCGCCGAGCGTTAATGAGTTCTCGCCGAAGTTGTACTGTGGGAACATTGTCGTGATGTCTCGAGCGACGCCTGCAGCCTGCGACTTGTATTGCGACCTGAGGTCAACTAGGAAGAGAGGGGCCGTGTCTCTCCCAGCAAAATACTCTCGTTGGGAGGCGAACGATACCACCACCGAATCGCTTGCAAAATGTTCTCCGAACTGGATGTACTGAAGTACTGGACCGGTAAAGACTCCTGCAACCGTAAAGGGTACAGTCGAGTTGGTGTTGTTGACTGTAGAGTTTCTCGTCAGAATGGAGAGCTGGTCTCCTACGACGACACCGAGCTTGGATGCTAGTGAATCTGGAATCAGAAGCGACCGGTTATCGGAAGCCAGCCGAGAGTAGACTTGGGAGACAGTTGGAGAGTTTACGAAGGTGTAAGAGATGATGCTTGGAAAAACTGACGGGTCCACGGCGAGAATCCCGATACTGCTGTTTCCACTCTTCCCGAGAGCCTTCGCGGGATGGTCGCTGGGAGAGAGAGGTGTTGCACGAGCCACTTGTGTTATTCTTGTGAGGTTGCTTGTGAAGCTGATCGGAATTGACTCATTCGCAACTAGGATGATGTCAGCCCCGAGCGCCTCTTGGATCCCCTGCTGGAGCGCCTCTTGGACGCCGCTCTGGATACCGCCTATCATTATGGCGAAGCTGAGTGTTATCGCAATCATCCCAAATGATACCGTGTTACGCAATAGTCTTCTTCTGCCGCTCCGCGACGCAACATACCGGACTGTTCTAGACGCCGGGAATACGAGCAGCATGATTGATCGGCCAGTTCTTCCGAAAAAGACCGCTCCTAGGAGGATGAGCCCGATTGGGACGAGGATCACGTCCAAGTAGGCGATGTGGAACGGTGTGAGTCGGAGCGACTCACTTGCTCCCAGCCCGAGCAGAATAATCCCGGTTAAGCTGACTCCTGAGAGGGGTAGCTGTCTCCTCGCGTTCCTGGCTGAGGGTCTGATCGCTTGAATTATGTTTATTCTGCTCGCGGAGATTGCTGGATAAAGAGCACCCGCGAAGACTGCCGAGAATCCGGCGACTAGACCAGTGATAACAATGTTGGGAGTTAGTTCGGCGACTGGGAGGCTCGGGACGTTGAACGTGGTCTCGAATACTGATGTGAAGAGTCGAGCTAGCCCAAGGCCGCCGAGTATACCTGCGATTGTGCCTAAGGCGCCAATTAGAAGTCCCTCGGCAAGGAAGATTCTGAAAATCTGGCTTCGAGAACTGCCAACGGCACGCATTATTCCAATCTCATAGGTTCTCTCCATAACTGTCATGAATAGAGTGTTGAAAACGATGAAAGAGCAGACAACGAGGGAGATGGCGATCATGACGTTCAATCCTATTTGGAAGCCAGCAGTCTGGTCGCTAATTCGCTGGACGGCCTCCGCCTTTGGAGCACTCACATCATAGAGCGGGAGCAATTTCTGAAGATCACTCTCCACTAGCAATGCCTTAGTGGAGTCGTAGAGAGTTGCGTAGATGTGAGTGATCTGTCCGCCTAAGACAAGGTCCGATTGCAAGTCTGGAAGGTACATGTAGATTGATGAGCCGAGGTTTCGAAGGGGATAGTTGATGCCTGTAACTCGCAGAGGTATCGGTCGGATGTTACCCTGTGATGTTAGAGTGAATATCTCGAAAGTTGAGTCGACTATTAGTCCATACTTCTGAGCTAGTATATTATCGACCACAGCTTCACCGAAAGAGATTCTTGACGATCCGGTGATGTTGAAGGTGGCGTAGTCGAAATCAGTCTTCGGATCAACTCCTACGATGAAGAATGTGGTGTTATACGCGGAATTGCCAGTCGCTCCGAGCCAGTTGAGCCTTTGAGTGGTTTGCCGGACTAAAGGATCGCTCAACACCTTGCTGAGAGTTTGATTCGGGTAGAACGGAGCCTCGGTGCCGTAAGTCACTATGATGTCCGTTGCCCCCCAGAACTTGTTGATGTAATTGTTGAACTCGCCAAGGGCGCTGGCGGTGGCCATGTTGATTCCTACCAGCAGCGCGACACCAAGGAATACAGCCGCAATGGTCAGAATCGTACGGGCCCGACGTTTTGGAAGGCTTCGAGAGGCGATTTTCGCGGAGAGCGATTCTTCCACCTGATAGTTCTAGTTGGGCTGGGATAACGAGCGTCCCGGTTCTGGCGGGAGAGGTTCTACTGCTCTAATGGTACGCCGCTGTCCCATCAATGGCTCGCGGACCTTCTCCGTGATTCTCCCGTCCCTCATCTCGACAAGACGATCCGCTCTCTCAGCCACGACTGGATCGTGAGTTACCACCACGACCGAAGAACCCTCCTGCTTAGCCATACTGTGCATTAGCTGAACTACTTCGAAGCCTGTCTGAGTGTCAAGATCGCCGGTCGGCTCATCGGCAAGGACAATTCGCGGATGATTGGCGAGCGCCCTCGCAACAGCGACCCGCTGCTGTTCTCCCCCGCTCAACTCGTCCGGAAGATGATCAGTCCGATCCTGGAGCCCTACTCGGTGCAGAAGCTCTATCGCCCTGTCTTTCGACTCTTTTCGTTTCACTCCTGAAGTTATGAGTGGAAGCTCAACATTCTCCAGCGCTGTTAGAACTGGAATGAGATTATGGAACTGAAATACGAAGCCTATCTTGTGCCGCCTCAGCCTCGTCAATTGCGCATCATTCATTCTGGTGATATCCTCACCGTCCACGAGGGCTCGACCGGAACTCGGCTTATCCAGAGTCCCGATTATGTTGAGAAGAGTCGTCTTGCCAGACCCGGATGGGCCCATTATCACCATGAACTCAGCCTGCCAGAGTTTCAGCGTTACGCCACGGAGTGCGTTTACGGTAACCTTTCCTAACCGGTAGCTCTTCTCTAGATTTTCTAGCTCTACAACCGCTGGAACATGCAAACGCGGTCTCTCCGGAGACTACACTAGCTCGCGATTCTGAGCTATGAAACCTCGTTCGACGAACTTGGACGAAGCGCTTTAGACCAGGCACGAATCGTCGGACCGCATGGCGCCGAGAATCGTTATTCTTGACATTGAGACTTCTTCCCTAGAAGCTGATGCAGGCATTGTTGTAGGGACTGGTCTCCTACCTGAGACTGGGAAGAGCGAATACTTCGAGGCCAAGAGGACGGACCAGGAGAAAGGCCTGCTAGTCAAGCTTCTCAAGCGGCTGGAGGCCTACGATGTGATCGTGACTTGGAGTGGTCGAGGCTTCGACACTCCCTTTCTCACAACCCGTCTCTTGAAGCACGGCCTCGACCCCCTTCCACTATTGGGAAAGACGCATCTGGACCTGAACGAGGTCGTAAGGTCTCGCCTCCGCCTAACATTCACTTACCTGGACCATGTCTGCGACTTCTTCGGGATAAACCGAGAGAAAGGGCCTATGGGATTAGAGGTTCCTCAGTTGTTTGTCAAGGCATTGGAGGGAGATGAGACGGCGTTGAAGTCGATAAGGGATCACTGTCTCGACGATCTTAAGGTGACCCGAGAAGTCTTTCTGAAGTTGAAACCGTTAATTGAGAATCAGTTGTCCTAGAAGACGCCGAAGGGTGTCTGGATTCCCGCCAACGCCCCCAGCAGGGCTAGTATTACTAGGTAGATGCTGAAGAGACCGAGGCTGATGACGAGATTCTTTTTCCAGTGTAGACTCCAAGCGATGCCGAAAGGAATCCCCACAGTGAAGCCGATAACGTGAGCGATGTATGCCACGCTAGGATCATAGCCCGGTATAACGCTTGGAGCGTAAACTAGGGCCACGTTCAGGACGAAGTAGATGATTGCTACGAGTCCTTGTGGCGCGAGGAAGAGCCAACTAAACTTGAGCGGGGACATGAGCATGACGATCGCTGCGAGCGTGAAGATTGCTGCACTCGCTCCTAGCATGCCCGTGTCGGGGCTGTAGATTCCGATGATAGGTGGCAGTAGGAAGCTGGTGAATCCGCCCAGAAAGAAGACCAGAAGATGATTGTTTCGGCCGATCATCTTTTCCAACGTGTTGCCGAAGACGAAGAGAAACGGAAGGTTGCCGAGGAGATGCTCCCAGCCCGCATGAACGAACAGGGCCGTTACGAGGGTCCAGACACGTCCAGCATAGAGATTGTTAAGGCTAAAGACTAGATTCTGGTCAGTCCAGTTCGGGTCCTGCTGCCAGGCATAGAGGCTTGCCAGGACGCAAGCCAGCATCAGGAACCAGTTTACACGCATGGACTACGGAGCTCGGAGAGAGAAGAGATGGATTAGAGGTATTTCAGAAGTGTCTAACTTGAGAAGTGGAAAGACCGTCCTTAGCAATTGCGTGGAAGACCGCAATACAGGTCCGGAGTATCCAAGGAGTGCCCGGTGTAGTTCCAAAGAAAAGTGGGGTTTGAACGGACCATCGTCGACAAACTCTACGCTGATGTTAGAGTGCAGTTGTGTGCGGCCGTAGAAGTGCTCGCGGACGTAGTCGTTGCGCTCTGCTGATTTGCACCAGTACTGGGCGTGCCTGTGATAGCGGCGAAAGCATTGCCCAGAACGTAAGCGGTCGCGCCGGCGCCGACTCCAACTAAAAGCACCAAGAGCAACATTGATCGTAACGAGAATCCGCGAGATTTTACCGGTCGAGTTTCTTGAAGCGACATTTTTCGTCTCTCACCTCCACGAACGTAATGCGTTAGGCGAGGACGATGACCATTCTCCTAGGAATTCACTTAAATGACGTCAACTAGGAATCGATTCGATTTCTCAGAATCTGAGCTTCACCCAAGTTTCTAGCTTGCAGCTTCGAAGGCAGACGGCGAAACGTGGCGGTGAAAAACGTTCGTGACAGCCGTTATTGTGCGTATTTCATCGTTAAACAATTAGTACAGCCTTTTACCTATCATTTGGACCAACACAGGTTTTCGAGTTATGGAGTGGCATGCCCTGTGTCCACACTCGACCGATTAGTAACCGCCGCTAGTTACGCGACCCGTAAGCATTCTGACCGCGTAATTGGCCTTAGGATTAGGGGATTGCAGGACAATGCTATTCAGCAATCTGGTTCATCTGAAGGGGCTCCTAATGGTTCTCACCGCCGCCGTCGGAACCGTTGCTGGTGGTACAATGCTCAGCTCGTACGTGAGCGATGGTAAAGCGGGCCCTTCGTTTCTTCTCACGGTTAATCCTTCAACGTTGTCTCTCGAGCAGAACGCATCTCTTACGTCTACGGTAAACGTCATCAGCGTCAGAGGTTTCTCCGGAACTGTATCCTTGTCCTTGTTCTTTACGGACTCAAAACTTCCCGCATCGTTGAGCCCAGGGAGCGTGAATGTCCCTGTCAACGGCACAGCGAAGTCCACAGTGACTGTTACCGCGACAAATACCATTGGAAGTTTCAACGTGGTTATCGTTGGTATCGCAAGCAGTCATGGAAAGACCAACTACGCATCAACTGAGTTATCAGTCCAAGTGGTCTCCAACCAAGACTTCACAATCACTTCCTCTCCGTCGAGCATCGTCAACACTTTTGGGTCGAGCAATACTACGACTATCACGGTTACAAGCGTGAATGGCTACGTGGGAACTGTTAGTCTGACGGTTACGGCGCCCTTCGGGTACATCACCGTGATGGGTAGCCAAAACCCCTTGATACTATCTGCTGGTGGGACA
>DASPWY010000190.1:0-2145 GCA_035637575.1 Bathyarchaeia archaeon | reverse complement strand
TAGTGATAAGTGCCCTCGGGACCAAGAAATACTATTCACGGTTCAACTACCAACCTGATGGTCCTTACATGTCCAAACCTCTGACCTAGAACCTCTACAGGTCTGACACGACGAGATAGAGAGAAATCATGGCCGCTTCGGGACTCGAAGGATACCACGGCGAAATCCTGCGTCGACTTAGGAACGCCAGCGCCGAGATTGGCAGCATCATCAGAATCACCACAAAATCAGGCGAAGTTTTCGAAGGAACACTGTTCCCAAGATCAGAATACACCGACCCAAACCACATAGTTCTCAAACTCAAGAACGGCTACAACATAGGAATCCACTACGACAAAACCGAGAAGATAGAAGTCACAGGCCAAGGTCCAAAACCACACTTTTCAAAGCCACCATCTCCACCGAAGAGCTCCGGATTGCCCAGAGTGGCGATCATCAGCATGGGAGGGACGATAGCTAGCCGAGTTGACTACCGGACAGGCGCCGTCCAACCCGCGCTGACCGCCGCGGACCTTGCAAGTGTTGTGCCGGAGCTTGCGTCAATTGCTGAAGTTGAAGCTCACATTCTGTTCAGCGAGCTAAGCGAGAATGTTACGCCCGCACAGTGGACAATGCTGGCAGGGGATGTTGCCAAGAGGATGGGAGACAAGGTTGACGGAGTTGTTGTAAGTCAGGGAACTGACACAATGCATTACACGTCAGCAGCCCTAAGCTTTGCCCTGCAAGATCTTCCAGTTCCTGTGATGCTCGTGGGAGCTCAGAGGTCTTCAGATCGTCCCAGCTCCGACGCGGCCTCAAACCTGACTGGAGCTGTCGCTCTTGCCGCCCGAGCCGATATGGCAGCGGTCGGAGTAGCGATGCACCAGGACATGTCAGATCGGTACATCATCGCCCACAAGGGCACAAGAGTACGAAAATGTCACACGAGCCGACGAGACGCTTTCAAGTCTATCGGCTCAAACCCCTTGGCAAGATACGACCTTCAGACCGGCCAGATCGAACAGTTCGATGAGGCTCCAAGACGAGAAATGAGTCGCAATCTCATAGTCAAGCCGCATTTCAACCAGAATGCTTACCTGTTGAAATTTTATCCGGGCTTTAATCCTGAAATGATCACTTCCGCCGTTTCAAATGGCGCCCGAGGACTAATTCTCGAAGGAACGGGCCTCGGACACGTCTCGAAATGCTGCTATGACGTAATCAGAAAGACGTTGAAAGAAGACGTGCCAGTTTTCATGACCTCCCAGACCATCTGGGGCCGAGTCGACATGAACGTATACGTCACAGGACGCGATCTCCTCAACATCGGCGTCACTCCCCTAGAAGACATGATCTCAGAGACAGCCCTCGTCAAGCTCATGTGGGTTCTGGGCCAGACACGATCTCCCGAAAAGATTCGCGAACTCATGCTGCAGACCGCGGCTGGTGAAATTACGGAGAGGACTCCAATAATGGAGGCCACATAATCGCTATTCGACTACACGGCTTTAGGCCTCAGAGTCGGTCTGGAAGTCCACAGGCAACTAGACACGAGCCATAAGCTGTTCTGTGATTGTCCAACCCTTCTTTCTACCAAGCCTCCGACTCTCACCATTGAGCGTAGGCTCAGACCCACCCAAAGCGAACTTGGCCAGATAGACCCAGCAGTGCTCTTCGAATTCCACAAAGGACGGACAATCAGATACGAAGCGGACCCGGAAACTACGGATCTAGTCGAGCTAGACGAAGAGCCTCCGCACCGCCTCAACGAGGAGGCGATCGATATCGCCCTAACGATGAGTGCTCTGTTCAAAGCCCATCCAATGAACGAGATTCATGTAATGCGAAAAGTCGTGATTGATGGCTCCAACACCACGGGATTTCAAAGGACCGCAATAATCTCCACTTACGGAACACTCAAGGTCGACGAGAAGAACATACCAATTCAGCAAATCACTCTGGAAGAGGATTCAGGACGAAAGACGGGAGAAAGCAAGAACTCAGTAACGTTTCGACTCGATCGTCTGGGAGTTCCTCTAATCGAAATCTCAACTGGCGCTGACATCAATCATCCTGAGGAAGCTGGCAAAGTGGCCTTCGCAATCGGGAAGATGCTCCGCGCTTCAAAGCGTGTCAAACGTGGTCTCGGAAGCATTAGACAAGATC
>DASPWY010000189.1:0-38961 GCA_035637575.1 Bathyarchaeia archaeon | reverse complement strand
TTGCTTGAAGTGGTCAACTGGAGCGTATGGCTGACCCTCCTCTCAAACTCTTCGTCCTTGCTCTCGATGAGTTCGCTTATTGCCTCGCTCTACTTTTTCGTCGGGTTCTATATTGAACACCAGATTACCGAGAACGTGATCACGCAGCAGCCATATCTTCGGTTCAGGAACGCGAGGGGTGCGATCACAGCTGGTGTAATTCTTGAGACTCTCAGCGAGGGTGTCGGCGCACGCCTCTGGTTGCTTTATGGGCCCATCGGTCCAGTGTTCCTCGTCCTGGGCTCTCTGATAGAGCACTCGATCCAGTACGTGGTTGGAAGAATTCCTACACGAAGTACCGCTATAAACGTCCAGCCCATTGCAAAGAACTGATCCGGAGAGCAACCGAGCTGTCAGCATTCGCAGACTATCACGTGCCGGGGCGTTTGGTTTCATCCGCTCGCGTATTTGATGAGCTGGCTTCTACGAGCTCTTTCACCAGTGTGCGGATGTCTAGTAGAATTTCCATTTGGATCATGTAAAAGTCCATCATTGACTGGCTTCTTCCTGCCTGTTTGATGATCTCTTCATTGGTCCTCATTTGCAGTCCGCCCCGATGTATGATTAAGCACCACTTAGCTTCTTCGACTCCGACCTGCCTAAAGGCGCTAGGTCGGGCTCACGCTGGCTGTTGATCGCGGCTGATGTTTTGTGATGCCCGGAGGACGTTGCCGCTGTGGGCGCATTGTATCAGTCCGGTCCATGTACCGCCTAACTGAATAACTTGTTCTATTTGGTCGCACTCTGGACATCGAACGGACATCGCTTGGTGAAGTCGTACGTTTCCGGCTTGTCCTTCAAGCCCGGGTCTGCACCTTGCTCCGTCCATCCTCTGGCAGCTTCAGGCTAAACTGGTGGCAGATGCACGCGTTACACGTGGTCTCGCCCACGCCTGTCTTGCCGCTGTGACTAATCCTGTAGTGCCCGCATTCGCAGTTGTCAAGGGGGTATGGGAAGCGCATCGGCTAATATCTCTACATCAAACCGGAAATAGGTTATGTCCACGGGTGAACACAGATGCCTACAAGATTCTAGGATCCCCGAAATTTATCCACCACATATGTTCGATTGTGGTTGAATGTTTGCACTATTGCTTGACTTGACTAACAATAGACGATCAATCACTCTCTTTCTTTATCGAATTCTCTAGCGTTTGAACGTGTACAGCCAACTCATATCGATCCAAGCCTATGATGATGTGTGAACGGACAACGACCCAAGTCACTAAGCTTAACGAACGCTGGGCCCCGCAGACCTCGATTCTCGTCGACAGGCAGATCAATCTTCATAGCCCCAGAGTAAAATGCTCATCCGCCTGTAGAATCCTAGAATCTGCTGGATATCACGTCCAAGCATGCGACTCCTCAAACCCAACGGTCGGCGACCTTGCGCTCGCACGGGTCGAAGACGTTGGCAACCGAAACAGGATAGTGGGCATTCACAGCCAGAAAATGGGAGTCTACACCGACGACATGCCCGTAGGAGTCTTCAGCAACCGATACTCCACAGACGCCATGCAAGCCGAGGTTGCCAACATCGTAGAATCAGACCAAGCTTACGATGCCGAATACAAGACTCAATGTTTACCTGGGACTTTGTTCCGCGCCATCGGGTTTGGTCTTGGGATTACCAGTTTGTGTGTTACAGCTTTGACTTTGGTCTTAGCGCCCGTTTTGGTTGTGGAACCTAACCAATGGATTCGTGGTGGGGAATTATTCTGGATCGGTGTTGGCCTAATTTCCTTGGTTGCCCAATTGTTTGCCACTAGGCGCTAAGGCTTGAGTCCATTCTCAGTTCAGATGAGAAGCTAAAATCTGAATCTGAAGGTGATTGGTTCCAAGAATGAGACCTGCAAGTTCTGGAGAGCAACAGGAAGATCCCGACGGAGGAGCGGACCTGCGATTATTGGATCGTTATGATGCTGGAGACGCGGGACATATGGGCGTGGCGTAAACGGCACCTGCTCGAAGAATCCATCCTTTCTCCATCGCATCATCCATCTGGTCCAAAGCAAATTAGGCGTTCCGAGTCTCGGGAATTTTCGGGTTTAGCTGTGCATACAAGTATATCCAAGGATAGAAATTGATTAGACATATCATCAAGGCTTATTATCGGCCGATCAGTCACTGAAAGCTAGACGCTTCGTGACCAGCGTAGCTGATGCCAGCAACGAGACTGGACGCTTAGAGCAGAGCTGGCTCTCCGATCGTTGGAATGGGATTCGTCGACCCTACTCGGCAAAGGATGTTGTCAGACTTCGTGGTACAATCCGTCCCGAGTATACGCTCGCTAGAATAGGTGCAGAGAAATTCGAGCGCCTCCTGGCGGATGAGGCCTACATTCCAACGCTAGGCGCACTTACAGGAGCCCAGGCAGTTCAAATGGTTCAGGCCGGCCTAAAAGCCATCTACATGAGCGGCTGGCAGGTAGCCGCGGACGCTAACCTTTCAGGCCAGACATACCCGGACCAGAGCCTCTACCCTTCCAACAGCGTTCCGAATCTCGTAAAGAGAATCAATCAAGCTTTCCAGAGAGCCGATCAGATACAATACTTGAGCGGGAAAGGAAAGATCGACTGGTTCGCCCCGATAATCGCCGACGCCGAGGCCGGGTTTGGAGGCCCCCTCAACGCGTTCGAGCTGATGAAAGCAATGATCGAAGCGGGAGCGTCGGGAGTACACTTCGAAGATCAGCTTGCATCAGAGAAAAAGTGCGGCCACTTAGGCGGCAAAGTCCTAGTCCCAACTCACCAGTTCATCAGGACCCTAGTCGCTGCCCGGCTTGCGGCGGACGTGATGGGCGTCCCTACCTATCTAGTAGCGCGAACGGATGCAGTCGGAGCGAAGCTCCTCTCCAGCGACGCTGACCCGCGGGATCTTCCGTATACGACAGGGGAACGAACCGCGGAGGGTTACTATAGACTCAAACCCGGACTACAAGCGGCAATCGCGCGTGGCATCAGCTATGCGCCATACGCCGACCTCGTATGGTGTGAGACTGCGACGCCAGACCTTGACGAGGCTCGAAGATTTGCTGAAGGCATCCATAGAGTCTATCCGGGTAAGCTACTCGCGTACAATTGTTCGCCCTCATTCAACTGGGAGAAACATCTCGATCCTCATGTAATCCGGAGCTTCCAGAGGGACCTAGCCTCGATGGGTTACAAGTTCCAATTTGTCACCCTCGCAGGCTTCCACAGCCTCTCAGTCTCCATGTTCGAACTCGCCAGACAGTACGCTGTTGAAGGAATGTCGGCCTACGTTCGTGTCCAAGGAAAAGAGTTCGAGGCCGAAAGGGAAGGCTACGCAGCGGTCAAACACCAGGCTTTCGTCGGAACTGAATACTTCGACGAGGTTTCGACCGTAATATCGAGCGGAACATCCTCAACCACGGCGATGGATGAGTCTACAGAGACAGCTCAGTTCAAAGATCAAACAGCCATGGTCACGCCTCCGATCCACCGCTCGGAAAACGATCACGACAAGAGTCAACAGAATTGAATCACCAACCTAACCTGACTATGGATCTAAAGTCTAGTCCCGACTCTCGAGCTTTATGATCCCATCCCCGACCCTCGAGGGCTTCGAAGAGATACTGACCCCCGATGCGCTCGCCTTCGTCCGCGATCTGGTCCGAGAATTTTCTCCACGCCTAGACTTCCTACTTCAGAAGAGAATCCTCGTCCATGAGAGCCTCCGCACCGTAACACTTCCCGATTTCCTCGACGAGACGCGCGAAATTCGAAACTCCGACTGGAAAATCGGACCTATCCCAGCCGACCTTCGCCAGCGGCGCGTCGAAATCACTGGTCCAGTCGACCGGAAGATGGTGATCAATGCTCTCAATTCCGGCGCTGACGTCTATATGGCCGACTTCGAAGACTCCCACTCGCCAACCTGGAGGGGAACCCTGCAGGGTCAGGCTAATCTTCGAGATGCAGTCAACCGGACCATCGCATATACGGGTCCGGATGGACGAGAGTATAGGCTCGGAGAAAAGCTTGCGACACTCTTCGTCCGACCTCGAGGCCTACACCTCACCGAGAAGCATACTCACTTCGGGTCCAATCCGACTCCGGCCTTCCTCTTCGACTACGGCCTCTTCGTCTACCACAACGCAAAGAAGCTAGCAGGTCGCGGGACTGGACCCTACATCTACATCCCCAAGCTAGAGAGCTATCAGGAGGCGCGTCTCTGGAACGACATCTTCGACTATACGGAGAAGGCTCTCAAGCTTGCCCACGCCAGCATCAAATGCAGCGTCCTTATCGAGACTATTCTTGCAGCTTTTCAGATGGACGAAATCCTCTACTCATTACGCGAAAGGATAACCGCCCTCAACTTCGGCCGCTGGGACTACATCTTTAGCCTCATCAAATTCCTCGGTGAGAACCCAAGATTCGTCGTCCCCGAAAGACCACTACTGCCCATGACCACGCCTTTCCTCAAATCCTGCTCGATACTGTTAGCTCAAACGTGCCACAGACGAGGCGCCTATGCAATCGGAGGAATGGCTGCACAGGTCCCTATCAGAGGTGACCCGCGTTCTCAGGAGGCAATCGACAAGGTGCTCGCGGACAAGAAGCGCGAAGCTTCAGAGGGATACCAGGGCGCGTGGGTCGCTCACCCAGCACTAGTGCCTGTCGTCATGAAAGTATTCAACGACCATCCTCTGGAATCCAACGACGGTGGCGAGATAGTAAAGGTGGGCCGCGAGGATCTCCTCAAGGTCCCGGAGCCGAAGATAAGCGAGCAAGCTGTCAGAGCGAATATTGCCGTGAGCCTGAGATATCTAGAGTCGTGGTTGGGAGGCTTAGGGTGCGTTGCGATCAACAACCTGATGGAAGACACGGCGACGGTGGAGATATGTAGGGCACAGATCTGGCAGTGGATTCATCACTCTGCCAAACTAGTCGAAGGACCCACCATTACGCGCCGGTTGTTCCGCTCAATGCTGAGAGAAGAAAAGGCGCGAATAACGGAAGAGATCGGATTGAGAGCCTATCATACGAGCAACTACAGAGGCGCGGGAGAGTTACTTGACAGACTGACGACCAGCGATAGCTTCCCCGAGTTCATGACGTTAATGGCATACGACAATCTCGCATGACAACCTATCTCCATCCGACAGGTAAGAACTCGAGACGTCGATTGTCTTTTGCGCTAATCGTTCTTAGCTTTCTCTGCTTTTCGTCCCGGTCTTCTTCTCGATGCTGCGGAGGTTGACCTCTCGGACGAATGCTTCTGTGATGATGTCGAGGGAGTCGATCTTCTCCTGCATCAGAACATCCGTTATCTTCAGCGGATGTTCAGGGATTAGGAGATTATCGGTTGAGGCAACGAAGTGCTCCCAGTTAATTCCCACATCCAGCACAGTGTCCGCAAGTTCCTCGTCAGTCAGGTTCGCGGTCTTCGCTTCGTTGATGAAGTTCTGAAACTCCTCGTCGGGAACCTGTAGATCAGCTACGGTCCGAATGGGCCTCGGAGTAGTCCCTCCAAGTTCGTGGGAGAGCGTGTAGGCTAGAAAGGTGAAGTTCTCGATCTCCGTGAAATGTTTCATCCTGATTTCTAGGGGAGTGTCTCCTGTAGGGTTGGAGTCTGGAAAGTCTGAGATCTGTGGAGCCCCAGTCTGCTGGTCGACGAATCTGAAAACCCTTGACAGTTTTAGCGGGCTCGACTGCCGAATGGTTGTCCTCGTAGACTCTTCTTCGGTCCACGACTCTCTTCCTTTGGTTTGTGACGCCATCTTAATCCTGCCCGCAATTGGGGGCGCGCGTATTCTTTTGATCTGCAACCCGTGTATTGACTCTCGGGTTCTAGCCAATGGTGAGAAACGGAGTAACTGTTCATGAAACCTCTGGATTAGGAAACCCGGTATCGATCACTCAGAGTTACAACACCGAGTTATCCTCAATCGCATCTTTCCACCACCGTTGAGAGATGTCGCTGACCAAGCAGGCATTGGTATCGAATACCATCGAGGTTCACAATTCGACGATGGGCAAGGTCAAGAGGGGCAAGTTCTTCTGCGTCTGCGGACACTGCGACCATCATCTTCAGAGTGACTGTCTCAACAAAGGTTGCTGGTGCTGCACAACACAGGTAAGCCAGTGACCGTCAACTAACGCTTTCTGAGATTATCAATCGACCTCTGATGAGAAGCCATTCTCGCCACGCTCCTCAAGGTCCGGAGATTGCAACAGTATCAGACAAGGGGATTCCGGCCAAGTCATAGAAGAGTCATACTATCTCTGAAAGTCTTTGCCTGGGGTAGCCTCTTGTGATCTGGACTATGCTAGGGTCCACATGATAGTCGCTGGGCTAGGCAACTCCTATACGCTTGATCCCGCCCAGCGCTAGTTGCGACAACCCTCATGGCACGACTGACGCGTCGAACATTTGCCATTGAGCCAGACGTCAGCGAGAAAATAGACGCTCTTGTAGATGGTCATACTCTAGAGGCCAACTTGCTCATCAACAAGGCCCTGCGACACTACCTCGAATGGGGAAGATTCGTTGAGAACTTCAAGCTGGTCATCAGCGATCCCCGACTAATGAAACTGCTTTGGTCGCACCTAACTGTTGAAGAGGCTCGAGAAATGGGGCTCCAGAACGGTAACAGCGCAGTCGTCGAGTTCATTCTCTACTATTTCCGCAAGTTCGATCTAGAGTCTGTTCTGAAGACCTTCCGGGTGATAGGCGCGGAATACTCCAACGCGTTCGCCTACTCCGAGTCGGGCGATGACCGCAACCGCACGATAATTCTGAGGCATAGCATGGGACAGAGCGCGTCCGCCTACTATGGCGCGTCCCTCAAAGCCTTGAGTGTTCGACTTGGAATGGAAGTGGAGCTAGAAGAGACCGACGATCAACTCGTATGCAAAATTCGTCGTGTCGACAAGGAACAGGCCATAGCCCCTAAGACTCCCAAGGCAAAACAGTCGCAGATCTAACCCTTTACAAGCCAAGAGGAATCCGCGAGTACGGTAGAGACTGTCAGTTCGATTGTCTGCGGTCGTCCCCAAAGTGACGCATAGAATCAAGGATCCGGTCCGTATCCACCCTCGGTCTTCGAGTGCCCCGTCGGCGGCTTGTGCTCCGCGGTTTCGCAGATGGTTCGACTGGCTCCAAGCTAGGCAGTAGGGACTGGTGTGAATCTTCCTCTCTCTCTGACAGGAGACGCCATGCCTTGTTTGCTAGGCGTGCTGTGCGCATTGAGCCTAGCAGGGTGAAGGTGCCGAGGGCGAATACTGAAGCTGTGACGATGGGCAAGAGTGCGTCGGCGATTATGTTTGACCTGAGGAGGCTGATAACGTATTCTTGGAAATATATGTCGTTCAGGTATTCTTGGTACATCCAGACAGCAAACGAGAGGATCGTGGCTGCCTGGGCTAGGATGATGATCTTGACGTAGCCCGGCATGGCTGTGTAAGAATGATTAGATTGCTCAGTTGAGGAGTGTGACATCGACAGAGTTCCTTTCCTTTGTTCTATGGTTGATACTCGTCTGTTCAATCTAAGCAGAACGAAACTATACACGCATACTCGAAGTAACTTCCGAATCTCGATATTGATACGGATAGCCTCCTATACTTGGACCCAGCAGAGCAACTCCTAAGAAGCTGGACAGGATGGGGTGACTCCGACGAAGAGTGTATAGTGAGATCTCTTGGTGAATCTTGGCGGGATAGAAGTTAGCCAGGCCCAGATCGTCTATGTCGAACTTCGTTCCGTGCTCTTCTTGATCGTGCCGGGGTTCAGGATGGATCCTGCTCAGATTATTACGCAATTCCTGTAAGCGTAGTCACCCAGTTCAACTGTAAGGAGTGACTAGTTCAGTTTACCTAGTGATTCTTAGGGTTCGCACGCCCCAGACTCGTTCCACGGTGTAGAGTTTGACTTCGCTGATTATGAGTGGCGTCTTGATCGATTTCATGTTTTGCGGCGTGAATTCCATGTAGAGAGGTATGCCGGGCGTGTTGGTGTATAGTGCGCGGTCGACCATGTAGAGCCTGTTGAGATCTTGGAGACTGTTGCAGACTGTCGCTTTGATCCGCAGAACCTCCTCGCTGATAGTGTCTAGTAAGACCTGGTCTGTATATCCCGAGTCTAAGACTCGCAATTCGCCTATGCCACCTGGGTCAAGCTTCATGTCTCAACCAGCCAGAGCAGATATAGGAACAGTGCTCTACGGGTAACTAGATGCTTCGCCGCTTATAATCCGTATCGCAACCCACGCGTCCCGCGCGTGGAACATCCATCAAACCTCCACGAGTTTCAGCGATTCCGTGAAAACGTCAAACGAACAGCTCCACCACCATCAATGAATGTTGTCCGTTGCTGACTGTTTGGGGACTGACGAGCATCTCCTTGATTGTTCTCTTCTTTGGAGAAGAGTTAAGTCAAATTCGAACTTGAAGGGTCTGACACGTCGTGAGAACATGACATACAAAGCGTACATAGACAACATCAAGGCCAAGACCGGTAAGGACCCCGAGTACTTTCAGAAACTCGCGAAAGAGAAAGGGCTAGTAAAGCACACTGAGCTACTCTCTTGGCTCAAATCGGACTGTGGATTGGGACACGGTCACGCCAACGCGATGATTCTGTACATTAAGGACCCTGAACGCGCCAAGAAGAAGCTACTGGAAGACGCAAAGAGAGAGAAAGCCAGAAAGTAGTTGAGCCCTCACCATCATTCTCAAAGTCTATCATTCAGTAGGAATCCTAGGAGGATTTCTTGTCAAGGGGTTCGGACCCCTCGGCGGGGCCCCTGTCGCTTCCCGGATCGGACCGTCTCGTAGTGTAGCATAAGCTCGCCATGCTTTAGGCTCTTGACAGAAAGGAGATTTAGCGTCTGCTGTTTCAGCATCGACCCCCAGTAGTGTTTCCCGCGTCCGAGGATGACTGGCCACACTATCATACGGTAGTCATCTGCTAGACCCCGCCGGATGAACTCCTGGACGAGCGAGGGGCCCGCGTCCACGATGATGTCCTTTCCCGGTTCCCGTTTCAGGCGGGCGACGATTCGTTTGAGGTCTCCTTTCATGATCCTAGAATTCTGCCATTCGGTCTTTTTCAGGACGTGAGAGAGGACGATCTTCTGACTTCGGCCTAGGAATCGTGAGAACTCGAACAGGTACTCCGGATCTGATGCTTTCCTCGCTGATTCGGAGTGTACGGCAACGTGACCTTCGTAGGATTTCCGACCGTACAAGATCGTGTCCACCGAATCATATCGTTTGATCCACATGTCAGTGAAACCCTCACCAGGTTCCTTCGAAGGAACGTCGGACCCGGGATACTTGGGAAACTCGCCGTATCCGTCGAGAGTCATGTACATGTTCACCGTAATCTTCCTCGTCAAATTTGATCCCGTCCGCGTTTCCTAGTAGCCACCAATACAAAGCAAATTCTGTTGAGGTAGTCCAGTAGTGTCATTCCGTCTCTTCAGTGGTTATTCCGAGTACGTTGGGTCTTGTTATTTGTAGGAGAGCGAGCGGGTTGCCGCTTGGATCATTAAACCTGTAACACGGGCCTTCGGGAATTTCGAACCGTTCTCCTTCGGGCTTCCAGCCCCTCTGTCGGAGCTCCTCTGATACCGCTTTCAAATTGTCTACCTGGAAGATCAGTATGCAGCTAGGCGCGGGCCGATGATCTGCGAGAAGAAAGAGAGGGCCTTCACCGAGCCGAAGGGCAGCGACTCTAGTGCCAAAACTCGAGATATCCCAGATCTTCCTGGCCCCCAAGACCTTGGTATAGTAGTCGACGTCTTTCTGGACATTAGAGGTTCCCATGTAGAGATATCGGAGACGACCGAATGGCGCATCCTTCCTCTTGCTCATCAGTTATTCGAACTACGATTTCCTAGGCTTTGGGTTGAAATGGTTCTCGGTCCCCGGTAACCGTGAAATCGCTGATTTCATTCTATATGTGGAGGAATATGAGGATCATTATTCTCGCGATTACACCGAGAATTGGAGGCAGAACCAGAACGGTTGCGAGTCGGGTGATGACTCCGATGTCGAAGGGCCAGGTCTGAATCCTGTGAATGTCACTCTCGACTTGACGAACAGCTGAGAGCTCACTCGCCAAAGCGTCTTTCTCGTCCGCGCTCTCCAAGTGGTCTGAACGCGACATTCGATCTTTCAGTCGTTGGACAAGAGTAGTGTAACGTGGCGTTATCCAATCGAGCTCCCGACGCTGGGCCTCTTGGAGCCGACGGTGGATGCCAACTAAGGGAAGGAGGAAGAGGGCGATTCCAACGAGTATCAGTCCGCCCAGGAAAATCGCAGTGCCCGCTTCGAAGTGTCCCGGCTCAACTGTTACCCCACCAGGAACTTCCACGTTGATTTTGAAGAGTTGGGTGATTGTTACGATTATCGGGAAGATGGCGTAGACACTTGCCAGCCTCATGGAGGCGGTGCCGAACGGCTTCAATCCGAGGGTTCTGTCTTCAGTGAAGGGTTTCAGCTGAAACGGAAGTCTACCGGCTCGATATATCGCAAGCATGGAAGAGCCGTACGTCCATAGGAAGAGTGCTAGGATGAGGAAGAAATATGCGAAGACGGGAATCTGTTCCAAGGCAACTTTTTCAATTGTCGCGGGAATGGGCGAGAGTAGTGTGATGATTCCGAGGAGTATGATCCAAATTAGGAAAACTCTTGACAGTCGGTAGGACGTTCCCAAGTGTAACGCCGTGTTCCCAATGCTCATATCTTTCACGTACTCGCCTAATCGATCTATTCTTCTAGTAATGTATCGCATCGCGTACAGGAAGTAGAGCATAATGAGGGAGAGAAAGAGAGCATCATCGAAGATTAGGTTTCCAATTCCCTGCGGAGGAGCGAGCACAAAGTCTATTGTCGAAAGTGTTTTTGTCGGAACGAAGCTAACGATAACAGCGCCAAGCCAGAAAGGTAGTCCTCTAAGAAACCCACCACCCACGGGAAACCTGCTGGAGTCGCGGCCGTCGATACTCATGTTCGCCGAGGAAGATCGGGACGCTTAGAGAAGAAGCCTTTGCTCTGTGAATGGGACACGATCGGACCCCGGACGAAGACTACCACGGAAGACCTGTTCAAATTAGATTCAATTTCGTTGAAGTTTTGGCGCCGCCGAGAGGGTTCGAACCTCTGGCCGGGCCCGTCCTGTGGGCTCTCTGACCAACGGGTTGCTGCAGTGGCTTTCTTTAACAGCTTCAGCCTCAGTTTTGAGCTGAGCCCGCTGCTCTACCACTGAGCTCGCGCCCCTGTTTGAGGGAACGGCGGCCCGCTTCTAGCCGGCGGCAACGGCAATCCGGAAACTCCGTTTATTAAAGGATAAGGCTGACCTCTGGAACTGGGTCAAAAAGATTCTAGGAAACGGGCAACATCTTCTTGGGAAAGAACTGTCTGTACGGGAGGAAGACGGCCAGAAGAGATACCACGACAAACACGATGGCTAGCACGATTACCATTACGGACCCGGTTAACAGGTATACATTGAGCTGAGCAGGGAGAATTCCAATCGGCATCAACCACGACACGTACCAGGCCCATTTCTCGCCGCTCCTAAAACTCGTCAGTGAGACGAACATTCCGAAAATAGCTAGGCCGACTCTGAGATTCCGTCATCGATGAGTGTGGAGCCGAAGAAACTGGCGAGTCTCGGATTCGTCGAGGCCAGCTGGCTCCAGCTCATACCAGTTGAAGTCTGTATCGCGGTCTGTGCCCCAGGCAGACACGCTAGGCAGAAGTCTTGCAAACTCGGGAAAAAGTCGCGCACCGATAGGACGAAGTGGAGTGTCCAGAATGCGAAGAGAAGCGTCCACGCATGTTTTTCGTAAGCCTTAGGAGTTCTGACGTTGGCCAAGTGATTCTCGGTAACGGCAACCAGTTAAACAGCTTATCCAGTTAATTATCCAGTTTGGCTTGAAGAAGAAGCGTTCTGAGACCGGGCCGACGGGATTCATTATTCTCACGGGTTCTGGAAGCAGCTGTTCCTGCCAAGACTGCCGTCATGGCCTCCGAGGCCGATGCTTAGACATGAAGTGTTCCTGTTGCACGATGATGGTTCAATCAGCCCTATGTCACCAACCTGCACCGTATGCAGTTGTTGTCAAGAAGCATCTCTCCCTGAGAAATCCTAACCACCATCCAAAGTCGGTCCGCTGTTAAGACTCCGTCACCAATTTCTCAGTTCTAGAAGAGTGCAGCGACCTTTCAATTATTGGCGATGCGAGAGTCGTAGCCAGGACCGCCAATCCTGCAACCGGGTAGAGTTGCGAGCTCACGATACCGGAATCAACTCCGGCTTTGGCGAGCACTAGTGAGAATTCTCCGCGGGGAACTAGTATGCTGCCTATGAGCAATGGGACCCCGGTTTTTGCCAGACGTGCGCCCAGTGAGCCGCCGACTAGTTTTCCGAAGATTGCTGCTCCTAGTATGATGGCCAGTGGAAGCCCTACGGACAGTGCAGCCCTAACATCAATGAGTGCCCCCATGGAGAGGAAGAAGAACACGATGAAGGCTTCTTTGAGAGGCAGAATCTTCTCCCTCACGTAACGGGAATGCTTGACCGGCAGAAAGAATCCTGTCAGCAGGGCGCCTATGCCCGGTGAGAAGCCAAGGTAATCGGATAAGACTCCGAAGAGGAACCCGAATGATAGAGCTAGGAGAAATGAGATTTCTCCAACTTCGATCTCGTACTGGCTTACTCGGTTGATGATTCTCGGGCCGAGGTACCTGCTGAAACCAAAGGTGGTAAGGAAGAGGAAGCCGGCCTTGCCAGTTACAATCAAAAATGCCGCGGCTTGAACTTGGTTTCCGCTGGCAAGCTCTGGTGTGAGGAAGAGTAGAAAGACAGCTATTAGATCCTCGACGACCATAACCATCATTATTGTAGCGGCGAGGCTTTCGCCGTGTTCATGAGTCCGGTCGGCGACAATCTTCGCCACGATTGCCGTGCTGCTCAAGCCTAGTACCGAACCTAGGAACAGAGAAGTGCCAAGGTTCCATCCTGCAGCGAGTCCTGAGAGAACGCCAAGTGTGAAGGCTACGAGAAACTCTACAGTGGTGAGTACTATGGCTTTTGATCCGACGCTCTTGAGATGGCGAGGATCTAGCTCGAGACCTATTACGAATAGCAGCAGAATTATTCCTAGAGTACTGAGAAAGTCAATGGCTGTTGTGTCTCGGATTAGGCCGAGACCGAAGGGTCCTACGACCATTCCCGCCACTAGCTGTCCTACGATCATTGGAAGTCGAAGTTTGTAGAAGAGTAGACTGAAGAGGAGGGCTGCTGCGACCGCGATTGCTAGATCGAAGAGAAAGGTCGTGGTCATAAGTTGGGCTTGGCTGGAGACGTGCTCTCTCTACAGCTAAAGCACTTTCCGGCGAAGGACAGGAAGATTCTGGGCTCGAGCCATTTGTGTTGATCACGATTCGAATACGCAGAGGCTCTCGGGATCCGCCCTTCGAGAAGCTTGAGATCTATGCGGGATTCCA
Organism: Bathyarchaeia archaeon; assembly: GCA_035637575.1. Classification (GTDB taxonomy): domain Archaea; phylum Thermoproteota; class Bathyarchaeia; order 40CM-2-53-6; family 40CM-2-53-6; genus 40CM-2-53-6. The sequence continues at coordinate 25,436 of DASPWY010000189.1, read as the reverse complement.
CAGGACGTACGGACTTATTGCTGGGTTGTCGATGGTCTTAGCCAAGAATGGCCTTCGACATCGTAGGCGCAATCATGGTTCTCGTTGGGGGCAACCCGATCCTCGTTGTCTTTCTGGTGAGCATCATAGGCAACATGATCCCATTCTTCCCCGTACCGTATCTGCTGTTCGTGATCACCATCGCATCCGGCTTCCCCGGTCTGGGGCTCTTTCAGATAGCGGCCGTATCCGCATTGGGAGCTTCTATAGGAAAATTCGTAAGCTATGGGGTGGGATACGGAGCTCGACGAGCGCTGAGTGGACGCGCCGCAAGGTTCGACTCGTTCAGAAAACTCGTGGGCGGCAGCTCCTTCCTCCTCGCACTTGTTTTCGCGGCCTTGCCCTTGCCTGACGATATCGTCTTTGTGCCTCTCGGAATTATCAAGTATAGTCCGGTAAAAACGTTCATCGCGCTCTATTCAGGAAAGTTTGTTCTGACGATACTGATAACCTACGCGGCAAGGAGTTCTCAGGGAGGGCTCGAGGACCTTCTGGGCGGCGGTCTCTACGTGTCCATACTGTCAGCTGTGATCGTGGTCTTAGTCGCCATCCTGTTGATGAGGGTCGACTGGGAGGAAGTTCTTGTTGAAGGCCGACGAGGGATGATCAGGAGACTCTTGAAGGGAATTTTTAGGAGAAATGATAGGTCAAAGAAACAATCTGACCTTTCAGGATAGTTACCAAGCTTCAAAGTGCGGTTATTCATTACTCGTCAGGAGTGCCGCGAGAAGTATTGTTGAAGGGTCTGTTTGAACGAGCTGAATACAGTGATGCGGCGCCGCTGGATAATCAATTCGACCAGGGACGCGAGAAGGAAGACGATTGAAATTGCGAATCTGGTCTCTACGAATGCTGTTGATACTAACCAGAGGCCGAAGAGCTGCAGCGCGTTTCTAACATCGTATTTCAAATCCATCAGGCAAACGCAAGCATAGAGCGACTGAGCCATAGTCAGCAGCACCTCGTCCCTGTGAGCTGTTAGAGAGACCGGTCCGATAGCTCCGATGCTGAGAGCGAAGACTATTGGAATGATTGCAACGAGGGCCGTCAGCTCGTTTACAGCCGATGAGACGAAGTTCAACAGAGCCATGGGCGCAAGCTTGATCTTCCGTGCCCAGTGAAACGCAGTCACTTTCTCAGGGAACTCGGACAGAAATGGGGCGATCCATTGAATGAAGAAGAATCCTGCACCCGCGCCGAACAGGGCTACTGCAATAGTATTGATCGAGTCCACGAAAGGCGTCGAGATGAATACGAAGACCAGCCCGGAGAAGCTGAAGAGACATAGGATGGCGATGATTCGATGCTTTCTTGTTCTGAGTTCAACTATCGCACGGGGCGATGCGTCAAGCGCTTCCCGGGGGTCCTGCCTCTCGGACGGTAGCCTCGATAACATCCAGAGATAGCCCAGGAAGGCGGCGAGGAGGACGAAGGTGTCGATGAGTTCTAGGGAACCTCTGAGCCAGATCAGGACATAGTACAAGGTTGCTCCAAGCATGAACACGACTTCGATGCTCTGTTCCTTGCGCAGCGCAATTACGTGCAGTCCAGATCGCTTATTCCCACTTCTCGAAAGCATAGCCGTGAACAGTATCAGAGGCCATCCGAGCCCTGTGAGTAATCTGTTCGCTCCGGTAAAGTTCGCGGTCACGTTCGGAAGCCAGCCGACAGGATCTTGTCCCGCGTTCCAGGCAATGGCTCCTTCGACAAAGAACTCTGGAAGCGTCTGGACGATTGCTACAATCGCCAATGCAAGACCCTGGCTGATAGAGTACTGTGATGCTTCAGCAGCCCAGGCAATCATCATGGCTGCAGCAATTACGGAGGCGAAAGTGAAGAGGGCGAGAATTAGCGTCAGGGAAGAGAAGGATGTGGATGAGGCTGCGAATATTAGAACAAAAGCTACGCCCACAACGCAAGTGATAGTGAGACCCGCATAGTTTCTGAGGACTCTGCTCACTTGTGGGGTTCTCCCGATTCGAATCCGAACCGGGACGACGCTATTTCTAACTTCAGTAAACTAAAGCATTAGAAATCCGACCGTCGGATGTTCTGATTGATTGCGATGCATTATCGAGTGATCATGAAGGAGAATTGTTCATTCGTAGCAGTGACCATTATTATCGTATAGGGATATCCTGACTGGAAGACGAACGCGGTTCCGCTGGCAGTGCAGCTAGGGCACGCTGACGAAATTACGATTATCGCGTTTGTCTGAGTTGTGGCATTGAACATAGGTCCAGACCAGTTTGCTCTAGTGTACTGGTTCCCTGTGTAATCATTCACGTAGTATGACTTCAGTGTTATCGGAGTAGTGCCAATGTTTCTGATGGAGAGGTTCACAGTGTTGTTCGAAGTGAAGGATGCGTATTCCAGGCTAATCGACTCTGTCGCTACCTTCTGAGGAGTCGCAATTGCGCCAAATAGACCCGTCGCGTAGATATAGACCATTACAGATGCGATTACGACAATGGCAACCATTAGAACTGAAGCGATAATGGTGTCAATACCGCGCTCGTTCTTGAGAAATCGCCGGAATCGCAAACCGTGAACCTTCGTGTACTGAACAACGTGTAGAACTGCTCTGTTGAAGCTTGTATCGTTACTGGTGAAGAAAACGCCAAGTTACACTTGCCCCGCGACGCTCAGCAACGCTCTGTAGGAATCGCTATCCTGCTCAGCGTTGACCTATTTCACTAAACATTAAAACTTCAGATCATAGGGCACCGGTTTGAGGGCCCGTAGCTCAGCCAGGTTTCACATCCAACGGACTGAAAGAGCGGCAGGCTCATAGCCACGGCAAGAGACACCTGACGGTCCCCGGTTCGAATCCGGGCGGGCCCACCAAGAAAACTCAGCGAATCATTCGCCGCTCCATAGAAAAGCTCGCAGATTTCCAGAAGAATGAATCTGGGGACTGAGACTACGTGCTTCTTATTGTCATAAAGCCAAGCATTGCGAACAGGGTGATCCTGGAATTCTTGCAGCCGAAAACAAAGAAATAAGCTGGACTGGGTGGATGGAAGTCCTGCTGTCGGGAGGATTCTGTTACCCATGAGTAAAGTTGTCGTCTCCATGTTCCTATCTCTAGATGGATTCGTTGTTGGTCCCAGAGAGGAGATGGACTGGGTCATCAATAATTTCGACATCGAGGGCATGGGAGCTGACATGAGTAAACTACAGGCCAACGCGGGGACCTTCCTCCTAGGCCGTCAGACTTACCAGATCATGGCAGGCGCGTGGCCAAACCAGACTGAAACGACCTCTCCCGGCGCGGAGGTAATGAACAATACACCAAAGCTGGTCGCTTCGAATACTCTCAAGGAAACCCCATGGGGCAAGTACGCCAACGCCACCCTACTCCGAGGCGACACCCTACGAGAGATTCGCAAGCTGAAAGAAAAGCCTGGAAAAGATATCGTCACGTTCGGCAGCCCTAAACTTGTGCAGAGCCTAGCCGAGGCCGGTCTCGTCGACATGTTCCATATCTGGCTACACCCCACGCTACTCGGAAGCGGCAAGCCATTCTTCCGCGGCGAAAAGCGGCTCAACCTCGAACTCAACGCAAGCAAGGCGTACAAGAACGGAGTCGTCCGGCTCGATTACGAACCCATCCCTGTTGCGAAGAGGTAGATCGTACCAGGCTTTCGCGACTGCTGCCTGTGATTTCAGAACTTTTTCAAACAGATCCTTTCCGGAGGTTGATACCGTATTCCAAGTAGGCTTTGAGACACATGCTCATGTGCGTCCAGCCTTGACAGTTCTGGTATGAGCCATGCAGACCGCCCTTGGTAGGCCTCCACTTCCCTTCTACGATCTTCACGAGCGTCTCGTTCGCGTTGAGAGGCTCGAAGCTAACCTCGACGAGAGTGTCGTATCCAGCGCCGGTCGGCATTGAGCCAGTCTTCGGGTCGTAGACCCCTTGGCTAGCCTCCCATGAGAATTGGATCAGCTTGTTCCGCACCACCTTTTTCACCTTCACTGGGAAAGGAGGGATCTTGTTCCCATTATCGTTGAAGCTCCACATCACGGTTTTTCCTTCGTCTAACGGCCCGTCGGCTCCTCCGGTCGTGAAGTACTTGCTGAGCTTCTTTGGGTTGTATACAGCGTCGAACACTTCGCTTACAGGTTTCTGGATCTTCGTCTGAACTGTGAATCTCAGGTCCATCCCCATAGCTATCTCAGACCTGCCGACATGTTATATCTTTATAACACTTTGTCCACTACTCAACTTTCAGCCTTGAATCTTCGCACACACGTCTCACATTGGAGGTGGTAGCATGCCACGGGAAGAAAAGTATGATCTGATTCTCAAGGCACTAGGCAACTCTCTAAGACGCGAGATACTGGACTTGCTCAAAGTCAGAAGCAGAACAACCGGCGAGTTGGTACAGCGTTTCAAGCAGTTAGACAGGTGCACCGTGATGCAACACCTACGCGCTCTCGTGAAAGCCGACCTAGTTATCGTGAAGCGCGAGGGGCGTCTTCGCTGGAACTACATCAACCCGCTCCCGATAAAAGAACTGCACGACCGGTGGATCGGCAGCTACGCAGATAACGCAGTAGATCTGCTTGCACGCATGAAACGCGAAATCGAAGGCTACTAGTCTAGACTGATGGTCCTCGCGGGATTTTTCGACTACCTTAATACTGGAGAGGTGCTTCGAGCGAACTCGTAGAAGAGGCCTATTCAGTGTCCGATTCCAAGGAAGAACGCTGGTTGGACCTTGATCTGGCAGCCGCGAACGTGAACCGAGCTGGGACCCTTGTAGGGTCGACAATTGCCGTCTTCACGTTCCTGCTCTTCTTCCTCTACCCACAATACTCCTCGGGGCGGATTGACCCGACCCTATTCCAGCTTACCCTGACAATCATAATTCTGACTATCCTAACATTCAGCCTGTCAGGACTCTACTACTACCGAGTAGGAGTGTTGAAGCTGAGCAACGTTAAGAAACGTGCAAGCATGCAGAGAGGAGCACTATTCTGGCTCTTAGGGACACTATTCATAATATTGGAGCCGGCTCTGATACTGTTCACCGTAGGGCTAACAGCCGTAGGAGTCGTAGCGCTGATCGCATGGATCCTATACACTCTCGTCACGCTGCGCGACGCCACCGCCTACGGGAATCTCTGTGGTTCTATCTAAGACGAGCCGTTAGTAGAACAGAATCGAATCGTTCACCTCTCTACTTCGAACGTAACATGCGTAACTTCCTTGGATGGAAATGCTTCTTTGATCTTTACGCGAATGTCCTTACTTGTTTTCGAAAACAGCTGCGCTCCGTGACCGAAGAATACTGGTGAGTAGTGGATTGTAAACTCGTCAACTAATCCAGCGTTAAGATATTGCTGAATGACATTTGCGCCTCCCGCGATTCTTATGTCCCGGTTGCCCGCGGCTTTTCGCGCCTGTCCAAGTGCACCGTCTATCCCCTCATTGACGAAGTAGAAAGTGGTGCCTCCTGGCCGTTCCCAGGGCTTGCGCACTTGGTGAGTCAAGACGAAGACTGGTGTGTGAAAGGGCGCTTCTTCCGGCCAGAATCGTTCTCCCCCGTCAAACATTCTCTTTCCCATGATGCTCACGCCTGTGCGGTTGAAGGTCTCTTCCAACATTCGATTATCACGGCCAGTCTCACCGCCGTCGCCGAGCTTGAGGTTTTTCCGGAAGAACTGTTGCTGAAAGACCCAGTTCTGCAACTTCGTCCATTGGCTCATCCACTGCTTGAATTCTGGATGGTTCGCGTGGGCCAGATCCATTCCTTCTGGAGCGATAAAGCCGTCTAGAGATGCAGCTACTTCGAAGAACAATTTGCCGGTTGACATTTCGACCAAGAAGCGTGACTTCCAGACGAGTTACATTAGGCCTCTTGTCGATGGCTTGAACTGTGAGTCTTGGCTTGCCGTTTAGCGGCAATGTCAGCGACCCGGTTGACTAGTTGCGGATCATCCAGTCGCTCGCATATGGCGGTAAAGCTAGGGCCAGGTCCGCGCCAACGAATCCCGTTTACTGAGCGGATCCTCGGTTCTTTCGTTCGCAGGGTGGCGAGATCTCGGAATAGCAATGCGAGCTTGAAGTTCTCTCGGAGAGTCTGAGCAAGACGGTCAGCTCTCCGAACAGTAACCTTCCAGTCCACGGCTGATCTAGGAACAGCTTCCAGGTGTTCGTAGAAACCGATAACCGCCCCAGCGGACCTCTCACCCCACCCTGTAAGACCGGGATACCCATCCGCAGTGTCACCAACAAGCCCGAGATAGTCAGGAATGGACATTGGCGAGACGCCGAACTTTTCACGGACCCCAGCTTCATTCCGGACCTGTCGCGCTCGGCGATCCAATTGGACTATGCGATCGTCGCTCACGCACTGTGCCAAGTCCTTGTCTGGGGTGCAGATGTAAACACGGGACACTGCAGAGATTCTGCTAAGAGACAACGCTGCACCGGCGAGAGCGTCGTCCGCCTCCAATTCGACCATCGGCCAGACCACGACCCCCATGGCTTTCAGGGCCTCTTCGAGCAGGGGAAATTGTGCAAGTAGGCGAGGATCGACGCCGTCACTCGTCTTGTACCCAGGCCAGAGATCGTTGCGGAAGGACTCGATCACATGGTCGGTCGCGACCCCGATGTGTGTAACTCCTGATTCAAGCATTCCAGCAATACTTCCCAACACTCCCCGCGTCGCCGCGACCTCCTCACCCCGCCCGTTCGAGTGGGGAGGCATAGCGTAGAAGTGGCGAAAAAGCTCGTAGGTGCCATCGACGAGGTAGACTTCCAACTGAGCTGCCCTAAGATTCGATTCTCATCAATTAGAGGAGTGCTTCGAGAGAAACCCTAGCACTAGTTGATTGAACTCCTGAGGCTTTTCGATGTGCGGGAAGTGTGCGGCTCCAGATATCGTTGAGATTTCGCTCTTGGGAATCGCCTTTCCCAGGCGGTCTATGATGGCGTGCAGTACCTTCGGGCTCTCGGTTCCGTGGATCAGAAGTGTTGGCGCGGATATCCTCGACGCATCTTCACTGCTAAACACCGGGACCTCGGCCGTTAATTCTCCAACCGTTCTCTCATTCTCCTTCACCATCGTGCGCTCTGGTTCGGGAAACCTTTCGAATGCTCCATGCCGATTCATGATGCCGTCAAGATTGTATCTGAGCGCGGCATCGAAATCTCCCCGGCGGAAAGCGCTAAGCGAGGGGTCCAATGAGTTTCGTTGAAACTTGGCGGCTGAGATGGCTATCGAAGGATGTGCGAACAATAGGCCTAGGAATTCTAACTTACTCTTTAGATTCTTCAGCAAAATAGTTGAGACTGCTGGCTCAATCAGTGTGAGAGTCCGAATCAATTGTGGGTTGGTCGATGCACAGAACGCCGAAGCGAACCCGCCGTAGGAGTGGCCTACCAAATGAACGGGGGAAATCCCGAGTTCTTCGATGAAGCCGACAAGATCTGCGGAATTGTTTTCGATCGTGCTCCTCTCATAGTCCAGGGTGTTCTGATTCGGCTGGGCGAGGCGTCGACTGTAAGCGATCACGTGATGCTTGCCAGAGAAGGATCCAATCTGGCTGTTCCAAGCACGATAATCGGTCGGTATTCCATGAACAAATACTACCGGTTCGCCGCTGCCAGCTTCAACATAAGCCAGTTTCACCTGACCAAGATCGGCAATTCGAAGATCTATCGGCTGCACACTCCTAACCAAATCTCCGGGTAGGAAGTAGATATCATGGTCGCTCTTGTCAACTTCTCAAATGTTTGAGCTTGCAGGATGAAGCTAAGTCTTAGTAGCACTCTCTGATAACTAGTGAACCATGTCTCGCATCGAGGTCGTTCGAGGCTCTGAACTAGGAGCCGGGTATTCGACTGAAGGCATCGTTAGAAAAAAGGCGTTCGAATCGGAGACTACTATCGTCTCGCAGTCACAGGTCGCTCCTGGAGTCGTCTCGGGATGGCATCATCACGGGACTCGTCAACTCTACGGATTCATCGTCTCAGGTCGACTTCAACTCGAGTACTTTCTGAAAAAAAAGGAAATAGCTGACCTGAGTGTTGGAGACTTCTTTCACATCCCGGCGGGCCTAGTTCACAGGGATCTGAATCCAAACAAGGACCACGAGCTAGTTGTTGTCAACACTCTTGTGGGTAGCGGCCCTCCCGTGATCAATGTTGACTCTCCGCCCAAGGAGAGTAGATGATTCAGCTTCGACCGAACCAGGCCGACCTCGCGAGATTGAAGGAGCCGTTCGGAAAGCTGCTTCCAGGAGACCCATCCAAGACAATGCCCGAACTGAATATGCTGGTGAGAAGAAACCATCCGAGCAGAGTAACGGCGGTCGGAGACGTGGTCTCACAAGAGACCCTTGCAGCAGGAATCCCGGTCGACCTGAGGATAATTGATCATATCTCAATGCGAAAACCCGCTCGCTCGTTCGCGATAAAAGCTCGAAAAACATACCACGTCAGGAATCCGGCTGGGGTGATTTCAATGAGATCCTGGGAGGTCATCAAGCAGGCCATGAGAGAGGAAGATGTTGTCATCTATGTCGAGGGGGAGGAGGATCTTCTAGCCCTTCCGTGCATAGTAGAGTCCCCGGATGGAGGGCTCGTGCTATACGGACAACCTTCTCAAGGATTAGTGGTCGTTGAGACTCAACCAGCTGTAAAGAAGGAGGCGGAGCTCATAATCGGCCGAATGATTCGAGAGAATGTTGCTGACGTCGAAAATGTGAGAGATAAGCCGTGATTTCGATGATTGCGGCTAGCTCGGAATCCTGGCGACAAGATGTTCTTCGAATATTGACTGCACCACTTTGCCGTCGACATCGTCGGGAATGCTGAGCCCAAATATTTTCTGAAGTGTAGGAGCCATGTCGAGGATGCTCGCGTCTACTACCCGGCCCTGCCTAATACCCGGTCCAGACATTGCCCAGAATCCCTCTCGGACGTGTTCAGAAGAGAGGTGGGGCGAAAAGCTCCACAAGTCTCCAGAGCCGAACTTGATATTGATGTGTATCTTCTCACTTTGTGAGAATAGTTCGACGGCAAGATCTGGAGCTTCCAATCGGTAAGGACCTTCGAACGTGTCTTCTCTGACGTGAAACACGGCTCGTATTCTTTCCCCCGTCTTGGGATGAGTGAGATTACCAAACTTGTTACGGAGATCCTGCAGCAGTTCGGATCTTCTTCCCGGATCCCGTAGAGAGCCGCCATCATAGTCTCGGGAGTTGATGAATATGGCCGCTTGCGGGCCGCCAGTCGAGAACGCTTTTGTGTTCTTCCAGTCTATGCTTCTGACGAGCTGTGTAAGCATCCTCTCAAACTGAGCCGAGACTGTGAGCCTGTGCGACCACGAATCCGGCACCACCCGGTAGAGAGTACTGATCGCGCTTGGTGGAAGTGTTCTGAGGATCAGCTTTCGAAGGCTACTGTTCAAATCATGATTCCTTCTTTCTGTTGTCTGATTGGTTCTCAGTATCCCTTGGGACCTGAGGTATTCGTTGACATGGAATGATGTACTGATCGGGATCGATCCGTGGTCCGAGAGAATCAAGAAAGTAGTGTCTTGTGTCGCCAGTCGCCTCAGCTCTCCGACCGCCTGGTCTACTTTGATGTACCAGTCTCTGACCACGTCGGTGTGTTCAGAACCGGGCTGGTTCATGTACCGGCTGAAGTCGTGCTGCACCAGGTCGATTCCCTGAAGCGTCATCACGAACAGCTCGGGCTTGTACCATTCCAATAGCAGTTTGGCCGAGTCGACGCTTTTGGTGTGGAGGCGTTCCACTTGTATGAGGTAAGCTTCTTCTCCACCCTTCATTTCTGAGGGCTTGGTTAAGGGAACGTCGACTTCGTAGCCGTCGACCGCCTTGTCCAGTCTTCGCATCACTTCCTTTGGATATGCCCATGGCTTTCCGGGAGGTGTTGGAAATCCGGACACCATGAATCCGTTTACAGGATACGGTGGGAACGTTCCAGGTACGTTGAAGACTCCGACCTTGAATCCCGCATTTCCACAAATGTCCCAGATGCAACCGATGTCTTGAGGCGTCCTTGCATGTCTTAGCTTTCTATCGGGTCCGATTGAGAGGAATCCCCAGACTCCGATCTTGGCCGGGTTCTTGCCGGTCGCGAAGCACTGCCACGCAGGCACACTAGAGGGTGGGACTATGGAATTTAGTACTCCGTGAACACCAGTGCTGCACAGCGATCGGATATTCGGTAGATGGTCAGCCCATCTGTCTATTAGAGAAGGAGATGCTGCGTCGAGGCCGATGACCATAGCTTTCATTGTTCATAGCCCCTCGGTCTGTCTGTTCCATCAGGAAGATTTTCCATTGACGCTTCTATCTCTGTGACCACGCGCTTCCAAACCGACTGGATGGATTCTGACGTGTTAATTCTCGTTAGATGGAATTGCTCTGCCAGTCGGTTGTACAGCCTCTTCTCGTTTCTGATGAATTCCGCTGAGTGCTCTGGCCTGTCTGCTAGAATCCTTCGCTCGTCAGCCTCGAAGACGAATGAGACGTCAGGTCGGGGAAGGACCCATATCAGAACATGCTCCAATGGGACTCTCTGTTTGACCCCCCAAAACCCGACAATTAGGTCGTAGAGATACCGGTCTGCGACGACGCTGTACCCCACGCGACGTCTCAGACCTATTCCGCCCGCCAGAAGGGGATAGTAGATGAAGAGAAAGTAGAATGACCATAGAAGCCTGACGGGGGCAGTTCCTTCAAGGTAGTTCACGTCCAGATGAAGAATCCTCGCCATTCTCCTAACTATGAAACCAAAAGGGTCGAGCAGGTCCTGGTGCCGTATGTAGGAGAATTTTCTTCCCGATCCGTTCAGCAAGTAGTAGACCCTGCCCGCGTTTGTCGACTTTCCACTCCCGTGCGTCCCGCTCAGAGTTACCAGTACCGTCTTCACGCTACCATAACCGCCCTCGGAGCAGCTTGAACCCGAAGACAGCGTTGACGAAATCCAGCAAGAGTAGAGGGGGAGATACAAGGCATTTCAGCGAGCTCTGCCATCTCCCTCTCGAGGCCTCTCTGACTCCCTTGAGAAGGAAAATCATAATGAGCGCCATAGTGGGTATCCGGTAGGGCAGGACGAGCCTGTCTCTCCGAAAGACTCCAAGCCGATCCCTTCCAAACCTCTTTTCGCCTTCTGTTTTCATCTCCTTCATCTTAGGATCCAGGACGTTGCATGCGGTAAGGAATCGGTCGATAGACTCGATGAAGAAGAGAAAGGCATCTCCGATGTCCGCTTTCTGCGCTTCGTCGAGAATCTCTCTCGTAGTGCAGTTGCGCATCAAAACCTCAAAGTCTATGATGTCCGATAGTTTCAGAAAGTTGTGCCGGAACATTGCGTGAATTATTCTTATCAGAACTCGATCTTTGTCAGAGGTCACCCAGACATTCTTGCCTTTGATACTCTCGATTTTCCGACCCTTGAGAATATTGCTGGGCTCCACGTGTTCTTCGCCAAGTTGGCTGATCGTAGGGTAGAGCTCGAAGTCGTGGTCGAAGCCCGGAAGGAAGCAGCTAAACTTGCCCACGAGCCTGTCGCAGTGCGTCAACGGCTGAGGCCGAACCTTCATCTTGCCGAGCAGCAATTTCTCAGCCTTCCGGAATCCTGAAGAGTCAGGTAAGAGAAAGTCGAGGTCGTGACCGATATCTGGAAGCGAGTCAAATGATTTTATCACGACGAAAGGGACTCCTATCCTTTCGAATTCGTCGCTCATCAGATCGTAGAGGCGCATCGCCTCATCGGCCTCCATCTTCGCTTTCTTGACGACCCCATCTGGCGCGTCTAGAAGCGGTGCTGCTCTCAAGATTACCTTGTTTTTCTCTGCCAATTTTATGAATCGATTCTTGTCTACTGGACGAAGGGCCTGCTTCTGGATCAAGGCTTTGAGGAGTAGAACTGATTCAGCCTCTCTTCTAGCCGTTTTCACAATCCCCAGATTTTCGAGAAAGCTCACTCGGAGACTCCTCCTAGCATGGGTGTCATGATGCACACGAGCGATAGGTTTGTTCCGCGACCTCGTCCCATGTCTTGATCAAAGGCGATTTCATTCCAGTTGGCGAGAACCGCTTGGGATCCTCTAGAACCTCCTCAATCTTTTGAGCGAGCTTCACATAAGTCACAGGCGGCTCGATAGGCTGAGCGAGGCCCTCCTCGACGAACTCGGCGAGTCCCGACGCGTCTGCGACGATTGTTGGCGCGCCAACGCCAATAGCCTCTGCTGCTGCCACGCCCATACTCTCAGACTCAGAAGGAACGATTACGGCGGTAGCCGACGAGTAGAGCTCGAAGAGCTCGTCACGCGTCAAGCCTTCAAGCCACTCTACTCCACCGTTTACCTTGAGGCTCGCAGCCAGCTTCAACAGTTCCGGTTTGAAGGGGCCTCTGCCCACGATTGTTGTCTTGAGGTCTTCATACTTTGGCTGTAGTTGTGCGACAGCCCTCAGGATCTTGTCTACGTTCTTGTACCTCTCCAATCGTCCCGCGTAGAGAATCCTCGGCTCTGCAGGTTCTCTCCAAGGGTACTTTTCCTGAAACTCGCGGTCAACACCGTTTGGGATAAGTTCGATCTTTGCCGAAGAGTCCGGAAAAGTCGCGGCCATCAAGCGCGCTTCAAAACGAGACGTGCAAATAATCCTCGGAACCTTCTTGATCAGTTTGTGGACTAGAGGCCGATACGCTTTGAATAGGACTCTGCCAAGTCTCGAATTGATCCTTCCGACATAGTGAGGGGTGAAAATGAGAGAACTCTGAGAGTCCATGAAACCTGCAACCGGGCCCGGAAGATCATGGAGGGCATGTATGTGAAGCACTTGCGGACGCGATTCCTTCAGTTGTGCGAAGAGCTCGATGGGAGAAGGGAAGTGATAATTCTCGCTAGGGGCAAAGGATCGGATCCGATGAATAGTCAGTCCATCAGCAGTCTTCTGAATGTGCCCAAGATGCCACGATGGGTCCGTGGTTATCACCGACACGTGATCAAAGAATTTCCTGGCTCTCTTCGCCATCTGCGAGACATGGGTCTCTACTCCCCCAATGTACGGGGGGTATCGTGGACTCACCAATACTATACTATCCACGAGATCCACATCGCATCCTTAGCTAGATGTTTTCTCCGCCAGCTATTTATTCAATTCTTGACCTTAGACAAGCTATAGATCCTTGGGTATCCAAACATATCTTGGGATGCGCCTTTATTGCGGCTTATTCCGTATTTTAGGTTCAAACGATGTTGGTCGGGGAACATTCAGTTCATCCTATAGCATACGAAAGGGAGGCACTTGAACACTCCATTCCGGTTCGAAGCAGATTTTATCCAATCCGAGTGAGCCGCTCTATCGGCTCTTCATCAATTTAAGGGGCGGGTTATTTCATTTCGGGAAGAGAGGAAAAGCCTTTTGAAAGCGCTGGTTACGGGGGGTGCTGGATTCATCGGATCAAGCCTTTGCGAGGCTTTGATAGCGGCGGGCTGGGAAGCAAGAGCATTCGACAACTTTACCGTAGGCTCAAGGAAGAACATTAGTCCGCTTTTGCATGAGACTGGCAAGAGCAGATTTGATATCGTATCAGGAGACTGCACTAGGCCCGCTCAGATTCGCAAAGCGGCTCGCGACTGCGACATTCTGTTCCATCTAGCTGCGAACCCCGAAGTCAGGATGGAACTAAACAATCCTAAACAATGTTATCGACAGAACGTCTACGCTACATACTGCGTGCTTGAAGCGTTCAGAACTAGCAAGGCTTCAACGATCGTCTTCGCCTCCACATCCACGATCTACGGGAGGGCAAAGACCCTTCCCACCCCAGAGGAATATGCGCCCCTTGAGCCTATCTCACTCTACGGTGCATCCAAGCTCGCTGGCGAGGCGATGATCTCCGCATACTGCCACAGCTTCAACAGACAGGGTATAGTCCTGAGGTTCGCCAACATATTGGGTCCAAGGAGTACACATGGGGTAGTGAACGATTTTGTTAGAAGATTAATTCGAGACCCAAGAGAGCTTCAGATTCTAGGAGATGGTAACCAGACCAAATCATATCTCTACGTCGACGATGCTGTCGAGGCTATACTATCGTCAGTCAAAGCTGCCCGCAGGCCAATTGAGGTTTTCAACGTCGGCTCTATCGACCAGATCAGCGTGAGGGAAATTGCCGCGACGGTAGTTGAGACGATGGGACTGAAGGAAGTAAGGTTCAATCTTTCCGGTGGTCAGCGAGATGGAAGCGGCTGGTTGGGAGATGTGAAGAATATGCTCCTGGACATCAGCAAACTCAAAGCTAGAGGATGGAGGCCGGTACATGACAGTCGAGAATCGATCGAGCTAACCGTTAAATCACGAATTCAATGATTGAACCAGAGCTCTCAGACCTTCAATTCGCGAAGTGCAGGAAGAGCAGCCGCGAACGCGGATTTCTTGAAGAACATATCGCTATTCATTATGTATCTAGGCATATCTTCAGACATATTTTTATTGACGAATATCCCTCCTCACCGATTAAGTTAAGAGCAAAAGATCGGGATCGGCACATTCAGCGTAGAAGATATGGGTAAGAATCCGGCAATCTGGCGCGGGAGGCTCGGAACCTTGCCAGTTACCCCGCAGGTCGTCTTGCCGCGACGAAGTCAATCGTTGCACTGTTAAACAGAGTGTGATTTTTTCAAGAATGAATCCTCTCCGAATAGCGGTCATAGGCTCCGGCTACTGGGGAAGAAAGGTGATCCGGGAGACACTCGAGATAGGACGAGCCACCGGGCAGATCCAGCTTCATTCAATTGTCGACAGCTCTCCCCAGTCGCTGGCTCAGTGCCAGGAGGAATTCGGTGCTGGCATTGGCTATAGGATGGGATATCAAGAACTCACGTCTGACCCTTCGCTTTCCGGGGTCCATGTCTGCACACCGAACGGTACCCACTTCGAAGTAGCCTCAAGATTCCTTAGACAAGGAAAGAATGTGCTGGTGGAAAAACCGCTAACACTCAAGACGGAGGAATCGTACGAACTCGTAAGGATCGCAAAGGAGAACAACCGCGTTCTATGCGTTGGACACATTCACCGGTTCAATAACGGCGTTCGCGAACTCCGCCGTTTGCTGGAAGAGGGCGGGATAGGCGACCCTTACTATCTGGGATTGAGATGGACCGCGTTCATGAGCCCACAGTTGCAACGCGAAGTCGTAACCGACCTCGCTCCGCATCCTTTCGACATCTGCAACTATGTTCTTGATTCATGGCCTGATAGGATCTCGGCCAAGGGGCGGGGATACAGGACGAAGCAGAATGAGGAAGTAGCGTTTATCACGGCAGAGCACAAGGGAGGGGTAATGGCACGCATCGAGGTCAGCTGGCTCGACAGGGAGAAGAGGCGGGAAGTCACCGTCATAGGCAGTGAAGGGACGGCGCACTTAGACTGCGTTACGCAGAAACTTTCCATCGAGGGACCGCAGGGAAAACGCGAGATCCCAGTGGTGCAAAGCAATACGCTCGCTAGCGAGATCATTCACTTCGCAGACTGCATCCGGAACAATCAAGACTCTACTCCCTACGCGAATCATTCCGACGGGATACTTGGAGCCCGCGTCGTCTCCCTGTTGGAAGCTTCAAGAGAGTCTATGTTCCAAGACCGCACAGTACAGGTCTCATTACCATTTATGCCTGAAATCCCGGTCAGGAAATGAAGCCAACAAAATACTCCATCATCAACAATGCAAAGATAGGACGCAACGCGCGAATCTACGACCAAGTAAACCTCTACGGCTGCGAGATAGGCAAGAACACAAAGATAGACTCTTACGTGTACATCGAGGAAGGCGTCAAGGTAGGCGACAATTGCAAGATTCGGCCTTTCGTCTTCATCCCAACAGGTGTAGTCATAGAAGACAACGTGTTTATTGCCCCAAACGTCACGTTCACCAACGACAAACATCCGCGAGCACAGGGACAGTGGACGAGGCTCAACACGAGGGTCAAACAGTTCGCGTCTATCGGGGCCGGAAGCACAATCAATCCCGGAGTGCGGATCGGAGAGAATGCGCTGATAGGATCAGGATCAGTCGTTACAAAGAACATTCCAGACAACGCTATCGCAATCGGAATCCCCGCGAAAGTGGTAGGCTACAGACCTCCCCCCTTGCAGATAAACGGCCATAAACTTCCCAGTAAGAGAATTCGTCGATGAGACGCGTTGCGATCATCCCGGTCTATCGAGAAGTCGGAAAGATTGGGCGCGTGATCGAGAGGTTTGCGCCCGACTCTGTCGACCAGATCTATATAATTGTCGACAATCCTAATGCCGCCATATTGGCCGAGATAGAGTCAAGTAGGAAACAGACCACGGTTCCAATTCGAATCATCGAAAACCCTGTCAGGCAGGGCATTGGATACGCGATCAAGCAAGGGTACACCTCTGCACTGTCCGAGAGAGCCGATATTATCGTAGTCATGGCAGGAAATGGAAAGGACGACCCCCAGGAAATACCGAGGCTAACCAGCCCCATCATCCGAGACGGCTTCGACTACGTCCAGGGATCGAGATTCCTCCCAGGCGGAAGAGGCGAGCGAACACCATTCTTGCGAAGAATATTCACGCGCTTGTTCCCTTTCGCCTGGACCCTACTTACGGGAGTCCACTGCACCGAGGTCACCAACGGATTCAGAGCGTATAGGGCCGCATTGCTGCAAGACCCAGAAATCAACGTCTCGCAG
Organism: Bathyarchaeia archaeon; assembly: GCA_035637575.1. Classification (GTDB taxonomy): domain Archaea; phylum Thermoproteota; class Bathyarchaeia; order 40CM-2-53-6; family 40CM-2-53-6; genus 40CM-2-53-6. The sequence goes on along the minus strand of DASPWY010000189.1, from coordinate 8,676 downwards.
GAATGGCTCAACGGATACGAGCTGGAATACTACCTTCACTACAAGGTCCTGACTCTCGGCTACAGGTTCACCGAACGTCCTGTGTCGAAGACGTATTCTCAAACTCAGAAGAGGGGATATTCGCACATATCTCCTTTGAAAGACTGGCGTCAAATAGTGACGCCAATAGTCCTTCTGAGACTCGGGGCAAGGCACTAGCCATGATTCAGATCTCTCGGACTCGACCTGTTGTCTTGAAATCGGACTCAGACACTGAATCCAACATTCTGCGAGAATACGCAGATTTCTGGAAGATACCTTACGAACTCAACAGCAGCACCAAGGGAGCCGCGATTTTCGCTACGGGCAATGCTACGGCTTCTGACCCGAAAGATTCCCCGCTGATAATATCTCCGAATGGAATGAAGGAAGCAGGGAGGATTGCTAGAAGCTACGGACTGGGAATATCTGTAAGGAATTCCCTGATCTCTCTTCCGGCGGGCCCCGGCACCAACGTATCCGTCAGAACCGATGTCTGTGAATTCTCAGGACCCGATGCAGAACCACTTCTCAAGTCAGGGAACACACAGGTTCTCACCAAAGTAAGAGGCGAGAGAGTCTATCTCCTTTCGTTGAATCTTGTCGGCGAGTTCTCCAAGAGAGTCTACGACGGCTTTGAAGAGACCCCTAGCTGGAAATTCCGGATGGCCACTAGACTGCCATTCTCCTACTCAGCGATTCCTCGGTTCGTAAGGGAACGATCCTTCCGAACGAAGGAAGATCTTGGAGAGAGCGTGTACGAGAAACTGGCCCCCGTCGAATGCCTTCGAACTTTGTTCTTGGCGAGCCTAGTCATATCTTCTGGTCCGATTCCTCGAATCGGTTTCTGGAGGCGAGGAAAATCATACGCTCTGGTCGTGTCACACGACGTTGAAGGAGCCTCTGGTTTGGAGAGAGGAACAGCTCAATTGCTAGAGGTTGAGCGTAACCTCCGGATTCGCTCGTCCTGGAACCTTCCGAGCGACCGTTACCCTCTATCGGTTCACTCCTTAGACAAATTGAAGAACTCGGGAGAGATTGGAGGTCACGACACCAAACACGACGGGCGGCTTACATTTCTGAATATTGACGAGAAGATCCGTCGACTAGGAGAGTGCAAGAACAGGCTAGAACAACTTACCGGTCGAGAGGTTAGAGGTTTCAGAGCACCTCTGCTGCAACACAGCCGAGAACTAGCAGAGTCCGCGACTAGGGCGGGTTTCGACTACGACTCGTCCTGCCCTTCTTGGGAAATACTGTCCCCGACATCCTTGAGGGCACACGGCGTTGGAACGATATTCCCGTTTGAAATCAACGGAATACTAGAGATCCCGGTATCGCTCCCACAGGATCATCAACTGATTAGAATAGCCGGGCAGCGGCCTTCAGCCGCGGTTGACCTCCTCTTGCGACTCTCAAGCTGGATTCGCAGTTTAGCCGGACCATGCGTCTTGCTAGTCCATCCGGACTATGAGTTTGGTATGCCAGAACATCAAGGCGAGTATAGGCGACTTCTCGAGGGATTCTCCAAGGATCCGGAGTGCGAAATCATGACGCTCGGCGAACTGTCTAGCTGGTGGAAGCTAAGATCGCGAGCCTCTTGGAAAATGGGCGACAGCCAACCCGGACTCTCCACAGGCGCGGAGAGCCAAGAAGAGCTTCGAACCGAGTTGGTTACTGGGTACGGATCTGATGGATTCATAACGGAGCCTCTCCCTTGATCAACCTTCTTCTCGTTGTCTGGATTGTCGTGGGTTCAATCCAAGTTGGGGTCCCCATTGGATACTTTGCCCTTATGAAAAGACTCACTGCAAAGCGCGACTACCATCTCGTGCTCCAATCGAACACACAACCAGCGGTAAGCGTCATAATTCCGACATACAACGAAGCGAGCGTAATCGAACAGAAACTGTCGAACATAGCTCAGGGAGCATACCCGTTAAGCAGACTAGAACTGATCATCGTCGACAGCGCCTCCTCAGATGGTACAGCCGACATCGCGAGAGAATTCTTGAATCTTAACCATCTCAACGGACAAGTGATTGAAGAGAACCGGAGAACTGGAAAATCTGCCGCGCTCAACATAGGCCTTGGCAAGGCGACAGGAGAACTCGTCTGCATCAGCGACGCGGAGTGCAGATGGGACAAAAACGCGCTCGGAAACGCCGTGCGATATCTCTCGGACCCGACAGTGGGTTCCGTCTCTGGAGTCCACTACGTGCCAACCTCAGGCGAGACCATGGCGGGAAATGTGGAAGGCTCATACCGGTCAGTCTATCGAATGCTAAGAGTGGCAGAATCCAAATTCGACAGCACCCCAATTGGTGAGGGCGAGATCCAGCTGTTCCGACGGAGAGACCTCGATCATTTTGACACCAATGTAGGAGGAGACGACACATGCGCCGCCCTATGTATGGTAGAGAAGGGCCTGCGGGCTATCAACGCTGATGACGTAGTTTTCTACGACCCAGCTCCTCCAGCGTGGAGAGCTAGGTTCAGGCAGAAGATAAGACGGGGTCAACATGTTCTCCAAGCCTTTCTCAAACACAAGAGACTCTTGTGGGGCAAAGGCGTATTTTCTAGAGTAATCTTCCCGATGGAGTTCTTCATCTACGCCATCAACCCACTGCTCTTTCTGCCACTGCTCGTCCTGACTGGACTCGTGATGGCAACGATCCCAATAATCGCGTACTTCGTGACAGCTGCAATCGTTGTCACCTTGGCTATACCAAGCCTAAGAACTACCGCCACCACCTATGTTTCGAACAATCTCACGATGGTGGCAGCCATCATCCAAGAAGCAAGAGGAAACAAGCAGCTCGTATGGACGAAGATTGACGAGAATCGGCCGGTAGTGCAGGTACCCAGCCAAACGATCGCAGCAACATAGAACCAACGCTGATCATAGGGTCCCAGTCAATCCATAACAAGAGCGGGCCATTCTACGACGAAAGGAGCCTACTGATTGCAGTAATGTTCTGCGAGTTGATCCAAAACGTCTTCCGTCTTAGCTGTAATCGGGTCGTGGACTTTTCAGTGCTCTCTCCCTGCAATGGCTCTTAACGCGGAATATCTTCGATGAGAAGCAAAGATGGTTGCCACAATAACATAGCCAGTGGAAGCTGACGCGCTGGAAACGCCCGTAAAGAAATATCCTGCACCGAGCGCCGCTCCAATCGCTATTGAAATCACTAAGCTTAGAAATATGCTCAGAAGAAGCTTCTCCAAGATATGCAATTCGTTTGTGGGGAAAAGAATCTGAACCGTAGAATATCCGGGCAAGAATCCGAGCAAGCCAAGCCCGAACAGAAGCCTCAAGCTCACCAAGATCGTATTCTGAGTTGGATACGCGACCAGAAATAGCTCTAAAATGGAAAACGACACAACGGCATAGACCGCCCAAGAATTGCTAGCGTCCAGAAGGAATCGAGGGAACGAATCGAGCATGACCGGATCAAGCAAACCTATCTCGCCATCGCTCTGTAGCTCCCGCACAATTTCCAAAAGATCCTCGTCAGCTGATCGAATCCCCTCCTCGTTCAGTCTCTTCTTTAGCTCAGAGATCGATGAGGGATGATACTTCTGAAGGCACACGAGGACAGTCTCCCTCCTTATATTGGTCAAGATCTCAGCACATTCATCTATCTCGAGCTGGGATGAGAAGGTTGCGCTTACACTCCCCAGCCTTACTAGCGTGTCTTCTAATCTGTTCAACATTTCTGAGCATAATCACACACCCAGCGTCGGGCCAGTCAGCTCAGATATTAGTCGCAAAACAGGACCTACTACAAGCCTTTCAGTCCATACAGAAGGCAGAACAGCAGGGTGCCTCCAACACAGATCTTCTCCCGCTCTCGATCCAACTAAACACTGCACTGAAGTATGAAGAAGCTGCAGAAATGCTCTCCGAGCAGGGAAACGCCAGCGGCGCATACTCGTACGCGGTCCAATCAATCAACCTCTCGACGCAGGTTGCGGTAGCGGCGGAAGCTCTGGGAAACGAGGCGCAGAATGCGTCTTCGTATCGAACCATATTGGCATACATCATCGCAATTGTAGCAGCCGTCTTTTCAACGGTCGCTGTTCTTGAATCAAACAGAATCTGGCGGATTGTAGGCCGAAGAAGACTACTGAAAGCGAAGATCGACTACAGGGAAAGGTAAGATGAAACATAGACTGGCCACCTACCTCGTGGTTTTCCTAAGTCTCACTACGATCTTCACTTCCGCAACATTCTACATTATCAGCCCCAAGCCGGTCCAGTCGTATATGGGATTCGGCATATATTCACAGCAGGGACTCCAGGGCTATGTGCCAGGCAACATGACAATTACTCCCCCTCAGACCCTCAATTGGAACCTTACGGTGGCAAATAGAACAGGCAGAGAACAGTTCATAATGGTCATTGTCCGGATAGGGAACTCGACGACTTTTTCACCTAACGTCACTTCCCCAGCAACGCCTCTCCCGGAACTCGGAAGATTGGACAGGTTTGTCGGTGATGGAGAGACTTCTAACATCAACTTTACCTGGACGGTGGAGTCGACTAACCAGACAGGAGACTTAGTCTTCCTAAACTTGCAAATTAATGGTCAATCACTCAGCTCAGCACCGATCGGCAGTGTTTTAGGTAGCAACTTCAGGCTGATCTTTGAACTCTGGACTTTCGATCTCTCTTCTGGTTCTTTCGAGTATGGATATCCTGGGGAATTCGCGCAGATCGGCACCTGGCTTCAGGTCTGGTTTAGCACATCCGCATAGACAGAAGCTCCGATAAGGAAAGCGTCAACCTAGTTTCGAGTTCTCGTAAAGGCGGTCTGTGCCCGTCGAATATACCAAGTTGAACCTCAAAATAGGCTGAAGGAAGATGGGCTGAGGGCATCCGCTTAGACACGCAAAATTGTTCTCGAAGGCAATCTTCTCTCCCGAATAGAAGGTGGAGTTGGACCCGTATCTGAGAGTGTACAAGTTCTGAAAATAGTCAGATAACAGCAAGTAATTGGCCGTTCCATCTGCAGGTTTGAACGTCAAGTTGTACGCGTCGTATGTCCCGATTTTGACATAGCCCCCATGCAAGACCGAGATATTCTTCTGCTCGAGCAGAATCGCCCCATAAAAGCCGTGGAATGGTACAGCATATCTCCACCCGTACCAGCCGGGGTGGAGAAGGAGAAGTGAGTAGGACGTGAGGCCGGCCGCAACGTTCGACGTAGAGAGAGAGGATTGGGTAAGCTGATCAAAGGAGTCACCCGCATAGCGTGTTACCGGCATGAGGATCGAAAATGCGAGCACGATGAGGATCAGTCCCTTCCCGACTAAGGGTACCAAAGACATACTCCTTAGTCTCATAACATCCCTCCGCTCCAGAAGTGAGGCCAACAGCAGACCTTCAGGGAAGAGAGCGAACAGGTAGGCTCTCTGAAGCACGTCCGCGTTCGCGAAGAGAGCGATAGGGATAGTCGATATTGCTGCCAAAAATAATCCTGCTAAGAAGTATTCGCTCATACGGAATTTTCTGATTACGAGTAGGAGAAAGAGCCCGATCAGCCAGACCGACGCTGAAATCAACTGTTGCGAAAGAACTGCAAACTCATAGCTGGGCGCTGGGGTCGCGGGAACAGCCGGAGCACCGTGAGCAAGCCCCGAGATACCGATTGAAAGCGCGCCGCTAAGAATCCCCCTTACCGCGCCCGTCGCACCAGCAGCGATGATAGACCACCAAGCCGCGGTCACAACAGACAAAGCGACGAAGAAAGGCCCAATGGTCGAGAGGCTTGACCTGATCGCCATTATTCTACCACGAATGAATAAGGGCCTCAAAACAAAAAAGGCCACCATTCCAACGGCCAAAACCAATGGAGTCTCAGGATGACTCATCACTAGAACCGGCGTGACTCCGATGGCGATGAGAGTCCAGAGTCTCCTCCGGTCCGGGTCCTCGATGATCTTTAGGAGCACGAATAGAACACCAAAGTATGGAATTAGTTCCAGGCTCTGAGGAGAGAGGTGAAGCTGAAACCAGAAACCGCTGAGAATGAAAGCTGTAGAGATAGCTGCGTAGTTGCGGCCGTAACTTCTCGCAGTCGCATAAATCAGGAAGGCAAGCACTAACGAGATCCCTGCAGGGTAGTATTTCATCAGCAGGAAAGGATCGATCCCCGCGATGGCAGTCAGTTGGGCGAAGAACACGTAGGCTCCAGGAAACTGGTATACATACCAGACAGGCCCGTTGAACCAACCTCCTGAACCCAAGAGAGCCAGCGCGTTGCCCTCATGCTGATACGTGTCCAGGAACCTCGGATCTTGGTATACGAAGGATGGAAGCGCGAACAAGTACATTGCGAGAAGAAGAAGAGCCGAAATCTCCAAGAAAGTCCTCGCGCGGCTCTTGACAAGGTTTCGTAATGCGAAGAGGGCGAACGTCGAGATGAGTCCGAGCCAGTAAATGGATGGCAGCTGGTGTACATAGAAGAAAGCATCCGGCGGCAATTCAGGGATCCGAACAGTCGCCGCGGTGACAAGCCAGGATGAAATAGCCGCGGTGCCCAACGCCATAAGAACGGCTAGCCTTTTGAATTCAACCTCTTCAAGCCACGGCTCTGGCCCACCGGAGAATACTCTCCCTGAACTCTGAGCCCTGAAGGCAATGGCCCTCCCACCTCTCTTTCCCCCGGCTGGCTTGATGGCCCTCATGAGCTACCTATCAAATGAGCCCGGACAAACTAGACGTTAAGTTTTTCGACGCAAAATCGAGCCATCTCATAATCAAGGGTAACGCGCAAGACTCAGAGAGAACCCTTTTTTTCTCACAGACCCACTTCAGAGGGCGATAGACGTGGATATCCCGAGGCCGCTCCAGACATGAAGACTTCGGTATCTTCAGTCATACCCAACCGTTAATTACTCATCCTTCCTTTACGGCGACTGTCGAGCGATGGAGACGGTATGTCTCTCTATTCCCAGCGATCACTATGACGCCTCGAGTCGGGTCTTGGAAACTCTTTTCCTAGCCCTTCTCTTGAACCCCGACGAGGGTTCACCCATAATGGTGACCGCAGGCGCTTCGAAGTCCAACCTTTTTTTCAGTAGTGTCTACGGCGCCAGTGCCGAGCCAAAGTTCGGTATGAAACATCCGAACTCGTGAAACTAGTCCTACCGTCGTAGCCGAACCTCACCGTTTCCTCCTCAGAATTGCTGGTAGAGGGAAGTATTTGAGCCAAAAAACTAGAATTGAAAAAGACGAATGGTTAGTCCCCGCGGTCGACTCTGCTGGCCAGAGGACTCGCTCAACTAGACTGAGCCTAGCTCCTTCCCCTCGATATGACGAACCCTACGGAGAACAGTTCGGAGAACCAGAAGACCAAAAGTGGAGAGCAGTTTCATGGCTGTAGGATGTGGTCCGCGACGAATAGCGCGAGTATCACTACTCCTTGCTCTCTCCGTATTCAGTGTCACACTCCTCACGTCTCTACTTCCCCTTGCAGCAACGCCGCCTGGCCTCCAGTTCGATCATATTGTTATTATCGCAATGGAGAACCAGAATTACGGTAGTGTCATAGGAAGTTCTTCGGCTCCGTTCATCAACAGCCTCGCCGCCCAAGGTACCACAATAACCAATTACCACAGCTACGGAGCAAACGCGTTCTCGGGCGACAACATCAACGGATGTTCGGCTGCTTGCTATGTAGCTCTGATTTCAGGATCAGATAATGGAGTCTCAGATGGTTATTCATGCTGTCTTACCGGCACCACGCTCGTTGATCAACTGCAGAGCGCAGGACTCACATGGCAAGCTTATTGCGAGAGCGGCTGCCCTAGAGGAAACGACCATTTTCCATTCACAGGATTTGCAAGCGATGCGAATACCCCGGACATTTTCACAGGCTCATCCGTAACCACGAGCCAGTTCATCACCGCGGCTAACTCCGCTAATCCTCCCAACCTCCTATGGTTCACTCCCACCGATAATCACAACATGCACGACAACAGCGTATCATCGGGAGACTCTTATCTCAAGAAATTTCTGGTAGGTAATGGCACTGTACTAACTCCCGCATCGGGCTCACTTCTCGCTTCATCCCTTTTCACAAATTCGCAGTATCGCACTCTCCTCTACCTTTGGTGGGACGAGTACGATCCTTCGCCAAACGTAGAGTATGGTAACATGATCAAGAAAGGCTACACGTCGACTGCGAGCTATGACGAGTTCAACTCTCTCCGCATGCTGGAGACCAACTGGAACCTCGGGACACTGGTTAACAGCGCCAACGCCCTTCAGATGACGGACATCTTCGGAACAATCGGCCCACTACCACTTTCTGCAAGCTTCACCCTCCTGCCGTTGACTCCCATTGTCAATGCCACCGTCAATCTTACAGCAATAGTATCTGGCGGCGCACTTCCATACAGCTACTCCTGGAGTTTCGGAGACGGTGCGACAGGCACAGGACTGACTACGACCCATGCATACACTGCTACAGGAAATTATTCGGTAACTCTAACTGCCCACGACTCTGCGGGCGGCTCCGCAACGTCTACTCAAAGTGTCAGAGTACTCTCCGTTCTTCCTCTGGCCGCGAGCTTCACGGCCAGTCCGACAATCCCCGACGCTGGACAGACGGTGACGTTTACTGCGGCAGTCCAAGGCGGGAACGGCCC
>DASPWY010000188.1:0-14489 GCA_035637575.1 Bathyarchaeia archaeon | reverse complement strand
CGAGTTGCTGTGGATGCCCGTTTCTATGGCGTATGCGCCTATATTCCCATGTCTCTTCATCCTGGCGAGATGCGACTTCATGAAGCGGACACAGAGTTCTTCCGAGTTGTAGGCGAGCAGAGTGGAGAGAGTGTCGAACGCGACGAAGGATCTGTCACCGGCCATTTGTGCCGCGCTCGAGATCACTACGCTAAGGGCAGCTACGTCTGAGGCGTTGTCGATCTGAAACCGTTCTGGTGAAGGCTCTCCCAGAAGCCAAGAATACATGTCTACGAATATGACTGGCTCATTTCTTGCAACTGATGCCACTCCCATGTCTCGGAGTTGCTGCTTGACGAGGTCGACAGGATTGTTCGTTATTACGTACAGACATTTTAGACCCGATTTGGATGCTTCTTTGATGAGTTCCTGGCATAGAGTCGACTTGCCGACTCCGGGAGGGCCCATTATCGCGAGATTGAAACCGGTTGAGACAGGCACGAGGATCATCCCTTTGAGAAGATCGAAAGAGAGTTCTTTACTAGCTAGGGCGTTGTTCACGTCTTCTTCCTCCGAGGCTTCTCCCAGTCACGGTTCTCAACCCTAGAGTCAAGGCTGACGCGGGAGACGAGAAGTGTCCAGAGATATGCGGAGAGAATGACAATGATCGACGCGAGAGTTGGAGATGTAAGGACGAGGGTGAAGAGGATGAAGGAGATTGCGTAAAAGAATCCAAATGTGTGAGCCTTCTCAAGCTCCTGTGAAGACTTGGCCTTCAGCATTCCGGAGAAAATTACTGCAAAGATGAGCCCCATTCCTAGGTCGGCCAGGTAGATCGGGGCGAGCGAACCCACTGCGATGAACGCAGTTAGGAGAATGTATGGTGTGAATAGAAGCATGCCGCTGAACCGGACTGCATTGGCTAGGCTGTGAAAGATTGTCGCAGAGGTTCTTGTGCCCGCTTTCTTGTCTCCAGAATAATCGGGAAGGTTCTTGACGGTTCCGTATGTGAACATGAAGTATGTGAGGAGCAAGAATACTGGATTCAGGAGGTTGACTGAACCCATCACGGCGACTCCGCTCAGAAAGGATAAGCTTACCGCGCCGGAGAACGATACGAGACTCGCGAGAGGTCTCGCCTTGAATCGTAGTGGTCGTACCGAGTAGAAGATTGAGTTGAAAATTCCTACGGCTAATACGAGCATGAATAGTGGGCCGAGCAGTATGGAAGCTGCTATGGCCATCCCGTATAGGATGAGTAGACTTGTGATTGTTCCGGGGAGTCCGATCTGGTCGATCCAGAAGACTCTTCTCGGCTGATTTACCGCATCCTCTTTTCTATCAGCGAAAGCGTTCACAACATTAGTCGCTGCCGTGACAAGACCGGCGACGGCTAACCCGAGCGCCATCTGGAATAATGAACTGCCACCGGCTAGCATGTAGCCGAGGATGAAGCTTGATGCGGCGAACGTCCAGGTCCTAGGTCGAGATAGCCTTAGAACGATTTGGAAAGTGTGTGGAAGGATCGGGACGGTTCCGAATGTCGGTAGTTGTGGCGGTGACATGGGATCGTATTGTTTCCTTTTTCGATGCGCCACATGTTCCACCCCGACTGCCATAGGACACCAAGCATGAAGCTCGATAGTAATCTCGAGTCCCCAATTCTGCTAAACAGGGCGTTACCTCTCCGCCTAGGTAGAGGTAACAATAGGATTCAAAACAAGATTAGAGTGGAAGAATCCGAAGCGATTTATACCATGGCCGAAAGATACGAGCTCCAAAGTCAGAGCGGTAAAGGAAAGATGCCGACAGTCGACAGAACACCCACAGGAATCCCTGGTCTAGACGAGATTCTCAGTGGAGGATTCCCAAGGGGACGAGTCATACTACTAGTCGGAGGCCCCGGTACTGGGAAGACAATTCTCACATCCCAATTCTTAATGAACGGGATTAAGATCTACGGAGAGAATGGCGCATTTGTCAGTCTAGACGAGACAAAGGCACACTATTACCGGGAGATGGCTCTTTTCGGATGGAAGTTCGAAGAACTTGAAAAGGGCAAGAAGTTCGCGTTCATCAACGCATCCCCGCTTCGACACATGCCGGGCGAGGTCAAGATCGGACGACAATCTATCGGAAGAAAAGACTTTTCGATCCTCAGCCTCATCGAAGGAATCAAGACTCACACCGAACTGATCAATGCTAAGAGAGTCGTGGTCGACCCTGTCACTTCGCTGATATTCCAGTACCCCGAGATGGTCGAGAGGAGAACAGCCATTCTCGACCTCGTCGACGCCCTAGTCAAGACTGGCGCGACATGCTTGATGACTACCGAGCTTCGGGCGATGGGTCCCACTGTTGAGAGAGCCATTCAGCTCGAGGAATACCTTGCTCACGGTGTCGTCATAATGTCCAACGCCAAAGTCGGCAAGACCTACAACAGGGTTCTCCAAGTAGAGAAGATGCGGGAGACGCCCATCGACATGCAACCGAGACCCTACAAGATCTCCGGCAACGGCATCGAAGTCTTCCCCAAGGAAACGATATTCGTAGACTAGAACGAAAAGACATCTCCCAGAACGGGAGATGCCCTCCGTTTTTCTTTTCGAAAATTAGGTATTCGTCACACGGCTAGAATTCCGACATGTCAGCCATGCTTTCGTTTATTGCGCAAGTGACTGGGAACAGGTTCCTTTACCAGACCGGTCTTGATCTTCGACCGCAGCCCGCGGTACGCCTTATCGAAGACCTCATAGATCGACTCCCAGAATAGCTTCTGCTCAATGTCTTGGGTTGTTCTCCCGTCAATCTGCCACTTCGTAGGATCCTCCAAATAGTCTCGGCCTTTCGTTGTTAATTCAAAATTTTTCTTCAATGCTACTAGTCGATCATCGATTAGACTCTGAAGCACTATTCGAACTATCTCCGACGAGACAGTGCCTGGGACTTTCCATCCTGGGACCTTTTCGCAGTCATTGACAAGTTTGGGCATTGTCAATCCCGTCGGGGCGTTTCTGAGCCGAGTCAACAGTAAGAGTCGGCGTATCTCGAGGCCGGAATCGGTTCTGCCCTCCATGGGCCATTCCTCTAGGATTAGCTCACTGACTTAGTAGGCTGGCCGATTCCTAGCAGCTTTCTCCATCTGTCTCCGTTTACTAGGAAGATGATCAGTGTTGCTATGGTGAAGATGATGAACGAGGCTAGGGCGAGCCAAGGAGATCCCGAGGCTAGGTCTCCTATGACATTGTCGAGGCCGAACAGGTAGTAGAAGACGATCGCGTAGTTGGACGACCTTGTTCGTCGTCTGGTTGCGAGAAAGAATATGGCGAAGAAGGTTAGTGAGGCTAGGAACCAGCCGAAGAAGTTGCTGAGGGGGACTCCGAAATATTCTCCCTGGGACTGCCAGGTCCAGAGGTGAAGGCTGGTCGAGAAGACTGGGTCGAAGGATAGGTCTAGTGATACCATCAGCGCGCTGGCCATGATGTAGTAGTCTGATGCTTCCATGCAGAAGTAGCCGAGTGCGCACCATAGTAGTGGGATGAAGAGTGGGACGGATAGGAGTGACGGTGAGAGACTGGTTGTGTATGAGTATTGGCCGAAGGGTATTCCGGTGGTTACTCCGATGAATTCCCAGATGAATGATATGGTTGCGGCGATTATGAAGAACTTGGATGCGGTCTTCAAGTTCAGATTTGCGTAGGAGTGGAAGAAGTAGAGGAGGACGAGGAGTCCGGATGCGGCTGTTACGGAGAATATGCTAGTGTCTTTGAATGGGGGTATTGCGCTAAGTGCGACGTAGATGGTGTATGCGTAGGCTATGGCCCATGAGATCTGGCTCTTGGTCCATCTGGCATTGAAGAGGGCGTGGAACGCTTTCAACGGCATCTGCCCCAGGCTGACGTTTAATGTGACTAGCTCTTGGCGCAGATAGGAGCCTAGCATCCGCGCGAGTTGTTGAATTGTGGACTTAGACGAAGAAGACAAAGGTGATGAAGCAGATGAGCATTAGCAGTATTGCGTGTTTGAGACCGTCTTTGAGGTAGCCTGTGGCCATCTTGCCGCCGACTAGTCCTGCGAAGAGTGCTTCGATCATGGCCATGTAGAGGAAGACTGCTGTGATCTTGGGGAGTGGGAGGCTGATGAAGCTGAAGCCTACTCCTCCTACAGCTGAGGAACCGCCGAATGTGGTGTTGGCTAGCTGTTTGAAGAAGCTGGATATGAGTAGGTAGACGGTGACCAGGAAGACTGCGAAGCTGATGTACATGACTCCAATGAAGGGTCTTAGGGTGGCTCGTCTCTTCCGTTCCAAGTACTGTATCTCCTGGATGTGTTTAGCTATGGATTCCATGCTCTCTTGGATGTCTCCTCCGGACTTGTTGGCCTCGGACACGAGCATGGCTGTCCGCCTGGACAGCATGGTTCCGGTCCGGTCGGCGAAGAATTGTAGTGCTCTCTCTAGCGGGACTCGGAAGCTGATCTTGGCGATTAGCTTCTTTATCTCCTTGGTGAGGGGTCCGTAGTCTCGCTCTGCGGAGATCTCTATGGCCCGTGTCAGGGTCATTCCGCTGCGGCCTGCGTCTGCAATGTCCCGGATCAGGTGGGGTATGTTGTTGTCGATGGCGTCTCGCTTCTTCGACTCGAACAGGTACACGATTGTTGGTGGGATGAGGCATAGTATTCCTCCGAGAAGTAGGAACCGGTCAAAGCTGAAGTGTCCAGTTAGTCCCGCGAAGGGGACGCTCGGCTCTGGCCCGTTAAGTGCTATCTCCGCTACTCCCCAGAAGAAGATTCCTGCGAATATTATTCCGGCCATGACCCACGCCAGCTTGCTGGTTATCTTCTTTAACGCACCGGCGATTGCGCCGCCGCCCGCTGATTGATCCTTCGAGCCTCTACCCGACCTAGTGTCAACTGCGGGTCCCGAAGCGGGAGCTGATTGAGGTTGGTTTGGACTTGACATTTTTGATTCTCCTAACCTTTCGGCTGCATAGTGTCGAGTATGAAGAGGAACATTACTCCGCAGATTGGTATGAGTATGAAGGCCATGAGGTACATGAACGAGAACACGTCGATGCCTCCTAGGCTTCCGCCAATGGATGCCATGATGCTGAGCATGACGACTAGCATTAGTGGGAAGGCGATGAGCATCAGTACGTAGGTCTCAGCGATTATTCCGAGCGAGTCTAGGAAGGCTTGTACTTGGAGGGAACGTTTCTGGAATAGGTGGTCTGTTATTCCTTGGAAGAACTTTTTCATGTCGCCTCCAGTGCGGATTACTCCGCCGAATCCTCGGAGTAAGTCTTGATAGTTGGTTGAGGGTGATCGGTCTACTTCTGCGTTTATTGCGTTGAGAACGTCGTAGCCTAGTAGGTCTATTCGTCCGACGACGTTTGCTATCTCGTCTGAGAGCATGAATTTGGGGTCTTTCTCAGCGGTCGACCTCAACATGCGTTCTGGGGTGACTCCTGCGGAGGCGAGGACTGTCATGTAGCTTGATGTGAAGGGTAGGTATGTGTCGAGGCGTTGTCTCCTCGATCCTACTTTCATGGATGGTAGGATGTAGAAGAATCCTAGAATTGCTGCTCCTGTTATGAACGCGAAGGCGATGGAGAGTAGTAGTGTTCCGAGGATGGAGAATATGCTGAAGCCACCGAGTCCTAGGGCGCTTCCTAGCCCGAACGTGAATAGGAAGAACCATACGAAGAAGGAGAGGCCTCCTCCGAGGAGTGCGGAGAAGATCATTGAGCTGACGTAGGCTTTGTAGCCGATCTTCATTCCTGCTAGGCTAAGTACCTGTTTTAGCCCGCTGAATAGCGGTAGTATCTTCGATATTCTTCGTCCGAGGAGTCCGTATGTGAAGTAGGAGAAGCCCTGTTTTTCAGGTGGTAGCTCTGTGCTTCCTGGTTCTCCTTTCTTGCCTTTCTGGCCTTTCTGGCCTTGTTCCAGGAAGCGTCGGAGTCTTGCGTGATAGTCTCCCATGTGGAGGACTGCTCTCTCGTAGACGAAGCTGCTGTAGATCGCCCCTAGTGGAGCCAGGAACGCGATTTCAATGAAGACCAGTGGTGGAGTTGACGATATGCCATTCTCGACGAGTGGGAAGAATAGGTTGGAGACGATTGCGATGGGGACTGAGAGTGGGATGCTGATGAGCCACTTGTGTTTCTTCAATGGTGGAATGTTGAAGTTGTAGATTATTGCGAAGAAGGATCCAGTGACCAGCATGTAAGTAAGTGGCACGAGGGCTGTGGGATTTCCACCAGCGTCGTAGTACCACGCGCAACCGCACAGGTATGTCATTCCGCGGAAGAGAATTGTGATTAGCGAGAGGACAACGGTGGCGCCGACCCAGCCGACACTAGTCTCGAAGATGTCGCGTTTTACCTTGTAGAGCATGAATGATAGTATGCCGATAAGTCCTAAGATGACAACGAGTGTACCGCTGACCGCTAGCGCGGGACCAAGGGGTCCTAGATATGGAATTATCGGATCTAGTAGACTCATTGCTTACTGGGCGCTCCCTGCGCGGTTGGTTCCATCTTCTCCCGTTTGACCCGGTCTAGTAGCTGCTGCGGGTTGAGATAGTAGGCTCTGATCACTTCGACCACGTCTTTGAAGTCTCGGACGTTGTTTCGTACCATCCATTCGATTACCATTCGCCGGTTGTTGAGTTCCTCCATGACCTCCTCGTGCTTGAAGCCGTGGCGTTTCATGATATTTTCAAGGACGTAGCTTCGGCCATAGAAGACGAAAGTGTCGCTCTTCGGGTTCCACTTGAAAACGTCGTTAGTGAGCACGTCCTTCGTGGTCGGGTCGAGTCCAACGACCTCGGCGACGTTCACCATTCGTCTTACGCTCTTGTCGCCCACTTGGACCCGGGTCTGGACAGCGATTACGTCGATCGTAGGGATGAGTGGTCTAGGAATGTTCATGGGCTCGCTCTCAAGTCTGTGGATTGCGGCTTCCGCGGAGTCCGCGTGGAGCGTAGCCAAGCCTCCGTGACCGGTGGCTATGGCTTGCATCAGCGTGTAGGCTTCCGCTCCTCTGACCTCTCCGACGATGATGTATTCGGGTCTCTGTCTCATAGCGTTCTTGAGCAGGTCGAAGAGTGTGATCTCAGAAACTTCTCCCGTGACTCCGAAGCCAGCTCTGACTACTGATGATAGCCAGTTCTCGTGCGGTAGCTGGATTTCTGACGTGTCCTCGATCGAGACGATCTTTGCGTTGGGCTTGATGAACATGGCTAGAGTGTTGAGAGTCGTGGTCTTTCCGGAAGCCGTGCCTCCGACTAGTACGACCGAGGCTTGTTTCTCGATGATATACCAGAACCACGCCGCCATCTCTGCCCCTAGAGTGTTGTAGATGCAGAGGTCGCTGACGGTTAGAGGTCTCTCTCTGAATTTTCGTATTGTAAAGGTGGATCCGCGTCTGGTGACCTCTTTCTCGTAGGTCATCTGAATTCTGCTACCGTCCGGGAGGGTCGCGTCGAGGACTGGCTGCGCGATCGATATCGCTCGGCCGGACATGTAGCTGAGTTTGAGTATGAACTTGTCGAGTTCTTCAGCCGTCTGGAAGACTACGTTAGTGGGTATAGACTCGTACTTTCGGTGCCAGATATAGATGGGTATCCCCGACCCGTTGCAAGAAATATCCTCTATCCAGGGATCACGCATCATCGGATCTATCTTGTCGAAGTGGACAAAGTCCCGAACAATGTAGTACATCAACCGGTCAAGCGAGTCAGGGGTTACCTTGATCTTGTAGTTCTTGATAATCCTCTCAACCAATTTTCTGATGTACGCTGCGGCGTTCTCGTTGGTTCCCAGCTTCTTGATGTCTACATCTAGCTCTTCTATCAGAAGCTCTCCAATCTCTTTCAGCTTCTTCCTCTCGTCATCGGCAAGCTGTACCTCAGCGATCTGGTATTTCGTCTGCCCCTCTTCTTTGACTATTCGGGCCTTAGCGTAGGGCGCGTTGAGATCATACTGGTCGAGAACAGGTGTATCGGTGGCCTTACGCATGAGGTCTATAGTCATCTTTTCGTATTCCATCAGCATGCCGACAATGTTGTCGATCTTGTCGCTCTTCTCGCCTTTCTGAGTCTTGGACATGATTTAGATCACTCTACCGAAGGTCTCGGCCATGACTCCTCTATCCGTGATGGAGAAGGGCAATAGTAGTGGGCGTAGCTGGGATCTGCGCATCTTGTAGAAGCGGAGCTTGCCCTCCAAGTGTTCGGATTCGAGTTCGAAATCAACTACCACATCTGAAAGGTGTGAAATCTCGGCCACGGTTTTGGAATCGTGCATATCAGATAGTATCGGCATGAAGACCAGCCCGTTTCTCTGTCGCACCTGGTTGCCCAAAATTTCTAGGAGCTCTCGTACAGATGCGGTTTCGTGAGTGACTAGCAGGTCTGAAAGCGAGTCGATTATCACTATGTCTCCCTCATCCAGTTGTGACAGTATGTCTCTCCGAAGCGTCACAAAGAGGTCGGAGCCGAGGACCCTTGAGCCCGCACCTTTCATCATTCCAGGTCCGAGCAGGCCCGTTGGTTGCTGGGTTGGACCCCCCTGTTGTAGCGCCTGCACTCTTGGACTGTAAGCGTCAATAAAGGTCCACTGTCTCCCTTGTTCCATTTCGCGAGTATCCCATTCGTACACCATCATCTCTTCGCGAATGTAGCTGGGCTCCCTGACGATCGTGAAATAGAGAATTCTGTGACCTTCATTTGCCAACAAGAATGCGATCTGTTGACAGAATAATCTGACGGGTCCTTCTTGGTTGCTGATCAAGAGCACAGAGCTGCCGGATGGTATTCCTCCACCCAGCTTTTCATCTAGACCACCCATACCGGTCCGGATGCGGAGACCCTGGTTTGACTTATTGCGACTAATCAACATTCTTCGCCTTGAAGATGGCTCTCCTCAAACGTTTCGTAACCTCAGGCTCGGCCTTGACCTCAATCCCGTCTTGTCCAATGATGAACGGATGGAGGAAGTTGGAGTGAGTAGTTCCTCGCATTTTCGGAACCTCGATTTTTCTCGAGCGCATCTTCATTGAGAAAGAATCCTCTTCCAGAGAGTTACCCTGCAGCGCGTTCTGTTCTAGAGTTGTTTCGCCGCTGGTGCTCTCTTCGAGACTGTGGTGTAGTCGGATCATTCCGTCGACCACGTATTCCTCTACGGCCTTTCTTCCCTGGTTGGTTGTGTCGGCCTGTCCACTGACTAGAAGGGTTGTGCAGCCGAACGACTTGAGAATCATTGTCAGTCTCTGAATCAAGCTTCGAAGATCGACCTGAGTCAGCTCCAGACTCATTGCGTCTAGCGAGTCGATGACTACTCTGCGCGCGCCGGCGGTCTGGATCGCGGTCTGTATCTCGTAGAGAAGAGCCTCTAGGGTAAATGGTCTTGGGACGACAAATCTTTCCTGGCTGCTGAGACCTAGTCTGCTGGAGATCGCGTCGAGAATTACGAGATTTCCAGAGTCCTCGTAGCTGCCAATGTTCCAGTTGAAGCTATTGAAGAGATTCTCACGCAGTTGCTGCGGCGTCTCTTCCAACACTACGTAGACTCCGTTTTCGCCGAACTTTGTCAAGCCATTGTAGAGGAACTGTGAGGAGAAGATGGTCTTGCCTGCGCCTGCTGGACCGGCGAGAAGATAGACGCGGTCACGGATTAATCCTCCGCCAACGATCTGGTCGAAGCCCGGGATTCCGGACTGTATTCGCGTGAGCTGTTGAGGAGTTTGGGTCTGGCGTTGCTCTGGAGCTGGAGGCGCTTGGTACTGGGAGTTGTCGTAGCCTTGTCCCTGGTAGGCACCTTGTGATTCGTAGCCTGTGTATTCTTGGGGTTGCTGGGAGGTGTCGTATTGAGAAGGGTCTTGGTACGCATACGGGTCGTTACTGTAAGGCTGATTTTGATCGTCGTAGCTCAAGAGTCATCCATCTCAACACTCATTGATTGCAGTTGGGGGCGTTTGTTACGAAGTCCATGAAAGGAATAGTCTGACCTTGGACCACACCCTTGTACAGGTAGTAGAATCCGATGAAGGTTATCCAGCTAACATTACTATTGCCGAAAGAGACAGCTCCCGCTGAGTTCGGGCCGGTTCCTCCAATCTTGACTATGGCAAAGCTCGCCGGTACAGGACCATTAGCCCCCGAATGTTGAAGAAGATATGGGTTGGAGAGACTGTACGCGAAATTTGTCGAAGGATTGATGCTGTTAGGATCCAAGATCCAAGCATGCGCGAATTGTCCGAACCCGTTCACGCCATAGGCTTGGGCTTGAAGTCCAGTCTGTGACAGCAAGGTAACGTTGTAAGTAGGGTCTGTGTTGGCAAGTCGGATGTAGAGTACGACGGCCGTAGATGCTGGCATGCAGAATGCTGACTGTGATGTAGTCTGAGTGCCTGAGGTATAGTTGAATGATTTGGTGTCGAAGTACACTGCCAGTGGTCCAATGTTCGTCACGAAGTTTCCTCCACCACCGTTGATGATGAGGCTGCTGAAGCGCCAGGGGTAGTACAAGTTGAATTCTCGTCCTCGGGTAGTGGCTAGAGTTATTCTGTAGCTGTTACCGCCCTGGACGTTTATTCCTTGGACGTGAATGACAAAGTTAACCGCGCCGGCTGGAATATTTCCATTGGTGAAGTAGGTGACTAGTTGAGGGGGAGGATTGAAGATGCACGGCGTTGGTCTGCATTGGCCTGTGGTGTTCGTGTTCCAAATGTATATTGCGGCGATGCTCACCGACGAGCCTCCGAGATTGTTCACGATAATACTGAGGGGCCCTCCGGTCGGATAGGTTGCATTTACTGGAACTAGGTTTTCGGAGACTGCTTGTTGGTCTCGCTGGCTCATGCTGGTTATGACGTGGTTGTAGGCGTCGTATTGTATGAAGCCCCAGAGCATGACGTTGAATCCCATGAGTATGATTATGACGAAGAATAGTCCTCCGAATATTGTGCTCATGCCCTTCTTGGATCGGGCGAGTCGTCTGTAGACTGTCATCTATGACACCCAAGTGGTCGTTATGACTGTTCCTCGTTGTGTGGCGATTGTTATTGTCTGAGTGTCGCCGGGTCCGAGGGTTGGTTGAGTGAAGTGTAGGTTGATGCCGCCGCTCGGCCCACAGATGCCGTTGGTCGATGGGCATACGGGCGCTACTTGGCTGACATTGACTTGGAGAGCGGGAAAGGTTGCCGGCGAATTGTAAAGTGTTGAGTTGATGTATACCGAGACGATTGTGAACGGGATCGTTCCTACGTTCCGGACATAGACCAACGCGTAGTTGAGACCATTGCCGGGTGCATAGAAGTAGGCACCTTCTACTGACATTCTCTCCTGGTTGGCTACGCTGCGGCTTGAGAACCAGTATCCTGCTCCGCCCTGGTAGGCGCCGAAGCTGGAGACTGCCCAGATGAATAATAGTGAACTTAGGGATACGACTATGATTAGCATGGTCAGGTTCGCCATTATAGTGCTAATGGCTTTCCGTGACCTACGGTTTCTATCGACTGTTTTTCTCGCCCATTTTATTAGGCTCATTTCTCTTTTCCTCTTTCCAATGCTTCTATTTTCTAATCAGGTTCCGTTTTTCAAAAAACCGGGAAGTTCAAACATGGCATCGAGACTCGCCAGCATTGTGTGCTCACTTCGTTAGGGACCAGGTGAACTGGTTGTTCCTCGTGGTGACCACGGTGATTGTGTATGAATTGCCAGAGATGAACTGAAATCCGGTACTGGGTGCACCGTTAGAGTAGGTGCAGGTCGTACATTGTGTGTAGATCTTGACCAATGTAGCATTTACTGCGTTTGGAGCTATGGGGCCGGCGGTCCAAGTCGATGGCGAGGTGTACTGGTTCCCATTGTTATCCTTCACGTAGTATGTTTGGAGGGTAACACCTGCCGAGCCGGAGTTCCTGATGAAGATTGTAATGTTGCTGTTAGGGCCATAGTTGAAAGAGTCGTAGTTCAGTGTCTCCTTCGGCACTGGATTCTGCACCAGCAGGCTACTGAGTAGTCCGGTTGACCAGGCGTAGACCATGACTGCGGCGACGACGACGATGACGACCATGAGTAGAGATGCGAGTATGGTATTGATGCCCTTCTTGTCTCTTCGAATCTTGTGTCTTCGAATCTTGTGGAGGCTTGTCATTTTCAAGTTCCTACCTCGAGCCAGTCCAGACGAACTGGTTGTTGCGGGTTGTTACGACTGTCACTGTGTACGAGAGGCCCGATGAGAATTGGTATGTTGCTCCAGTGCAACTTGAGCCGCACGCTGTGCTGATTGCAATGTTGACTGAGACTAATCCGTTAGGATTGACCGAGGCAGGATATTTCCCAGCGCTGTCAGTGGGCCAACTGAGTCGGGCGTATTGGTTGCCGTTGGAATCCTTGACGTAGTAGCTTGCGAAGGCAATTGCTACACTTCCGGTGTTCCGCACGTTCAGTGTCAGGTTCATGTTATTGGCGTTGAAAGCGAAGTTTTCAAAGTTCATCGATTCTTTTGGTACTGGGTTTTGTACGAGTAGGGCGCTGAGTAGTCCTGTTGACCACGCGTAGACCATGACTGCTGCGACGACGACGATGACGACCATGAGTAGAGCTGCGAGTATGGTGTCGATGCCTTTCTTGTCCCGTGTTATTTTTCTGATTTTTCTCATTTTTTTCACTCCTTTCGTGTTTCCCGTGGGCTTGTCTTGGCTAGTTCCCCAGATTGGGTGCAAGCCGGAGCATATCGAGAAGGACGCGTTGATTTGTCCGCTGATACCGTTGATCCGCGGTGGAGGTTTCTAGAGTTGGCGTTCATGCGTGGTTTCTCCCTGCGATGCTCATTCTAGTGTCGGTGTGGTCTATCCAGAAGACCCAGGACTTTGTTGTCTTTTGTCCGCTGATGATTCCTTCCACCACGAGCTCGAGAAGTAGTGCTTTGGTGCTTTCCCAGTTTTTTAGCCCGGACTTGATCCGTACGTTCTCGACGTCCATTGGTATGGGGGCGCCGGAGAGAACGTGTAGTATTCTGTCACGCAATGTATCCTTAGATCTGTTTGGGCGGCTCAACATGTTTGTTGCTCTGGGGCTATGGCCTGGACTTTACCCACAAGCCACGACTATAGCCAGAGTTGCACCGGACATATGCATCCTGTAACTTCGCAAATTCTCGAACAGTTACATGGGCCGCAGTCGTCAACCTATGGCTTTAGATGGATATCTGCCAAGCCTCTGGGATATTCCCAGAATACCTCGAAGCGATGGTTAGAATGATCTTTGTGGCTAGCGAATGATGGTCTTCAGCGAGCCTTGGTCTTGATTGCTTCCTTCGGTTGCAGCGTTGACCAGATCGTCTCGAATATTTTCTCGTGTGACTTTACCAGTAAGGGATCGTTGGTCCATGTTGCTACGTCTTGACCGGCATTTACGTTTGTATCGTCTGGAATGTCTTCCAAGAAGATTATCTCAGCTGAGTCTGCGCTGGCGAAGTGCATAATTGGAACTGTGACGTTTCGGACTTCGATTACCTCGGCCAGTTCTCTTGCGACACTCGCGTTGCTTTGGTTTACCGGTGCGACAACCTTTACTTTGGCTCCTCTTTGAGCTGCTTTCTCCAAAACCTCCGATTGTGCCTTGTAGACTCGTACGAGTCCGTTGGCGGTGGTAGTGAAGAAGACGTTGACTTTCGCTTCGCTGATCATGTCTTGTACTCGTTTGTAGACTTTGTCGCGGCCCCTGACGCTCCAGAGATCGTATCGCTCGTAGGGTTTCTCCGTGTACACGTATTTTGAGGATTCAAAGGCCATTGCTAGGTTTTCTACGACGTTGACGCATTCGGTTGTCTCTTTGTTCAACTTGTCAACTAGCGGGACAAGGACGTCATTGGGCGAGACGGCCATGTATCGTTCTGGCTTGCCAGGTACGATGCGTAGTAGTCCCTTGCTTTCTAGGCCTCGTATAGCTCCGTATGTCTTGGGCCTCGGGACTTTTCCGAGGAAGCTGATCTCGCTCGCGTTTCGCGGACCCATTTTCGTCAGGACGACGTAGATTCTGGCCTCGTACTCGGTGAGGCCTAGCTTCATCAGCGACTGTACACTGAACTCGTCCGCTGCCAAGACCTTTACCCCTAGATTTCTGGGGTAGTCGCTGACTACCGTTTTTAAACTAGTTTCGGCTGTCATTGTCAATAACCCACCACTCTGAAAAACAACCACATCATCAAATCACCAACAACTAAAGTTACCAGTAGGCTCGCGGTCAGGAATACTAAGTGAGGAAGACCCGGCGTCACCCACACACCATCAGAAAACATACCCTGCTCCTTGTAACTCTCCAATCCCGACACTAGCTTGTCCCGCTCTTCAGCCGCAGACGCTACCAAGTGAAACTGTCTCACAGGCTTGGAGTCCACTACGGAGACTTCCTCAGCCGGATACAGGTAGACCTTGGATTGGAGCGCATTGAAGCTGGTCTTGTATGATGTCAACATGACCAGAACCTTCCTCAGAATAGATTC
>DASPWY010000187.1:0-7610 GCA_035637575.1 Bathyarchaeia archaeon | reverse complement strand
GGACGGGTCGATCGTCTGGACCCCCGGTCATACAAAGGGGTCTATCTCTCTATTCTTGAACAAGAGCAGGGTTGCTATTATCGGCGATCTTCTGCGGACCAAGCGCGGCAAGCTTAGAGAGCCATTATTCATGGAGAATATATCACAGGAAAGGTCGAGTGTCCAGCGAATCCTTGATCTGCATCCGGTCATCCTCTGCCCAAGCCGCGGCAAACCCTTGCCCCCTTCGAAAATCAGGGTCAAAGAGAGGATTGTCAAACCAGTGAAAATGGAGACAAAGAAGGAAGAGGATGTCGATCTTGAGAGTCTGGCGAAGAATCTTTCGGCTGAAGCGTCTTAGAATTCGCGAAATCTTGGGATAGAAGTTGTCCTAGCAAGGACTATCCGAAAAGAAAAGATGGGGAGTTTGACGGGGTTACTTTCGAACCTTGTCGAAGCGGGCTGCTACGTCGTCCCAGTTGACCACATTCCACCAAGCGTCGACGTATTTGGCGCGGTCATTCACGTAGTCGAGATAGTAGGCGTGCTCCCAGACATCGACGGCTAGGAGTGGAGTCATGCCTTGGACGGCTAGGTCCATGTGCTTCTCAGCTTGCAGGGTGATCAGCTGGTCTGAGGCTGGCTCGTAGGCTAGTATTCCCCAGCCTGATCCCTCGACCTGTTTAGCAGTGTTCCCGAACTGTTCCTTGAAAGAGTCGAACTTTCCAAAGTCCTTGTTGATCTGGTCAGCGATGCGCCCTCCGGGCGTTCCGCCTCCACCCTGCTTCATGTTCGGCCAAAACAGGCTGTGCATAGTATGACCTGAGGCGTTGAACGCAAGATCACGAGAGATTCCTCGAACGTCAATTCCGGCGAAACCGGTCTGTCGCGCCTTCTCCAACTTGTCTAATGCAGCGTTTGCTCCGTTAACATACGCGAGGTGGTGTTTGTCATGGTGTAGCGTCATGATCTTTTCAGAAATTGTCGGTTCTAGTGCGTTGTACTTGTAGGGCAGGTTCGGTAGAGAGTATCTTTTTCCTGGCATGAAATGTGGCTCGCTGGAACGTTTCACATAAAACTTGGCTCACTTTCTCGCCGATCTTTTGGAAGCCGCCCCCCTGGGAGGGGGGGTGCCGGAATGGATCTTTCCATTCTGGGCTTGATTGATGGTTTTTGGTTCGTCTCGTGGCGGGAAACTGATTCTGATGATGCGCGGGAACGAGCAGGAGCCCCAAGGATAACGAGCATCAGATTTGCGAGCTTACACTGTTTCTTCGCCAGTTTTGGCCGGCCGAGCCGGAGAGTGCGACTACGGGACGGAACCTGTAAATACATATAGGCACAAGGCTAACATGTATAACGTACGTCATAAAAGAGGAGACTGTGAAGATGGCTAACAAGAGCATTCTGGACCTGGACTACGCCAAGTACGATTTCAAGGATCCAGAAAAATACGTGTTCAAGTCCGAGAAGGGACTCTCACGACAGACTGTCGAACAGATTTCTGAGATGAAGAAAGAACCCGAATGGATGCTAAAATTCAGGCTGCGAGCCTACGATCACTTTGTCAAGCGCCCGATGCCCATGTGGGGAGGCGATCTTGCTCACATTGATTTCAATGACATCTACTACTATCTACGTCCCACTGACAAGGTTGAGAAGAGCTGGGACGACGTTCCGGATAAGATCAAAAAGACCTTCGACCGATTAGGCATACCTGAGGCCGAGAAGAAATTCTTGGCTGGAGTGGGTGCCCAGTACGAGTCCGAAGTCGTCTATCATAGTCTTCTGAAACATCTCGAAGATAAAGGAGTCATATTCTGCGACACGGATACTGCTGTTAAGCTTCATCCGGAGCTTGTCAAGAAATATTTCGGAACAATTATCCCTCCCGAAGATAACAAGCTGGCCGCGCTCAACAGCGCCGTCTGGAGCGGCGGCAGCTTCATCTACGTTCCCGAAGGAGTCAAGGTAGACCTTCCTCTACAGGCATATTTCAGAATCAACGCCTCGAACATGGGACAGTTCGAGAGAACCCTCATCATCGCAGACAACTACGCTGATGTCCAGTATATTGAGGGCTGCACAGCCCCGGTCTATTCCAAGGATGCGCTTCACTCCGCAGTAGTCGAGATCATCGCCAAGAAGGGCGCCAAGGTCCGATATACCACGCTCCAAAACTGGAGCTCCGACGTCTACAACCTCGTCACAAAGCGAGCCTATGCGTATGAAGATGCGTCGGTAGAATGGATCGACGCCAACGTAGGCAGCAAACTTACAATGAAATATCCATCAGTCTATCTGGTCGGGCCTAGGGCCAAAGCCGAGATCGTCTCAGTGGCTTTTGCTGGTAAGGATAGGCATCAGGACACGGGCGCCAAAGTAATTCATCTCGCACCGTACACAAGCTCTCGGATCACGGCGAAGTCCGTCAGCAAGGACGGAGGACTAACGACCTACCGGGGTCTTGTCCACGTGGCCAAGGGAGCAGTTGGCGTAAAATCAAGTGTCCGATGTGATGCCCTCCTAATGGACGATCGATCGAAGACAACCACCTATCCTTACATGGAAGTCAACGAGGACGACGCGACCATAACGCACGAGGCCACCGTTGGAAGGATCAACGAGGATCAATTGTTCTATCTAATGTCCAGAGGCTTGTCTGAGACCCAGGCTCTCAGCATGATCGTCACAGGATTCATGGAACCCTTCACCCGGGTCCTACCGATGGAGTACGCGGTCGAGTTCAACCGGCTCATCGAGATGGAAATGGAAGGCGCCGTAGGCTAAACCTCCCGACCAAAAACTTCTAAACACATTCTACGCATTCAACGGCCATGGCCAACTCTCTCGCCAGCCCAACCGAAAGTATGGTGAAAGAGGTCTCCGGCCTCCTCGCTGAACCTGAGGAAATTAGCAGAGAACGATCAGTGGCTCTCGACTACTTCAACAAACTCCCCATTGAAAAGTCTCAGTTATACACGAAATATGTCGACATCCTCTCGGGGCTCAATCTTGATTCCATCCAACTTGGATTGCCGTCGAATAGTCGAACTATTCCTAGTGAAATATCTCACCTAATCAGGGAGAAGGACGAGCCGACACTTGCACTACAAGTGGATTCTCAGATGGTCCGCACCGAGGTACATGGTGCCCTGGAGAAGGAAGGAATCGTCTTCTCAGACATGGAATCGGCCCTGGTCAAGTTTCCAGACCTCGCCCGAAACAGGTTCACGAAGGCAATACCCCCCGGAGACGACAAGTTCGCAGCTCTCAACGACGCATTCTTCACCGCGGGCACGTTTCTCTACGTTCCGAAGGGGCTGAGCGTCAAGATTCCGTTTCGGAACATCGTTCTGCTGAAAACCCGTGGACAGGCCTCTTTTACTCACAACATAATTGTGGCCGAGGAGAACAGCAAAGTCAACTTCTTGCAGGAGGCCTATTCGCGACTGGGTAAAGAGCGTCAGGGTTCGGCCCTCTACAGCGAGGTCACGGAGATCTATCTCAGCGAAGGAGCCGAAGTAAATTTTGCCAGTCTCCAGGACTTTGAGAGCGACGTTCACTCGACGGTCAATCGGAGATCAATTGGTCAGAAGGATTCCCGGATAAACTGGACAGTGGGACACCTTGGAGGTGGAACCACACGTTCTCGAATGGATAGTGTTCTCGACGGTCCCGGATCTACGGCCGAGGATGTCGAGGTGGTGTTCGGTTCAGAGTCGCAGCGGTTCGATGTCGTAACGGATCTAACGCACCAGTCGACAAACACTACAGGGCATGTTCTAGCTCGTGGAGTATTGAGGGATAGTGCTCGTGCGATTTTCAAGGGAATGATCAGGATCAGCGAGGGAGCCAAGAATTCAAACTCCTATCTGGCGGAGCACGCGATGATTCTTAGCAAGAAGGCGAGGGCGGACGCGATCCCTGGGCTTGAGATTTTCACGAACGAGGTGAAGGCGACTCACTCGGGCTCTGTGAGCCAGGTGGACGAGGAACAAATTTTCTATCTGATGTCAAGAGGTCTGACTCACAGCGAGGCTCAGAGGATGGTTATCCTCGGATTCCTTCACCCCGCGGTAAAACGGATACCTCTCAGGTCGGTGAGGGCTGTGATCCAATTTCTGATTGATGAGAAATGGGCTGGAAGAGGTGGTTTGATTCCTCCAAAAGCTGAACAGCTTCCAGAATTTGAAGAGGAGCCTGAGAAGGAGGATGTGGAAGCGGATCTCTTCGAGAGGCACTACAAGTACCGGTAGGGAAACACATTCTGGGAACGCTCATCCCCGTCGGCCCTCTCTCTGAGCTTCCGCCAGGCACGATGAAGGGAGTCGAGCACGATGGTCGACGGATTCTGATTGTGAATTTGGACGGCAAGCTTCACGCTTGGGACGGGACGTGCACGCATGAAGAGGCTGATCTTTCGACCGGATTCCTAATTGGAGAAGAGGTCACTTGCCCGCTTCATCTGTCACGGTTCAACTTGTTGACAGGGGAGGCTGTCAATCCTCCTGCCGAGAAACCTTTGACTAAGTACAATGTTAGGGTCCAGAATGGCGAGATAGTAGTGGAAGTAGACTAATAGTTGAAAGAGGCAGGATCACTAAATAAGAGACCTCGCTTCCGAGGAGCTGTTTCACTCTTTGCAAGAGACCGTTAATCCCGAACTAGTCAAGTTGGCAGCAGAGTCTGCTCAAGACGAGTACGCGGACCGTTCGGTGTATCTTGCACTCGCGCGTCGCGAGAAGAACCCAACTTTCAAGAAAGCTCTTGAAAATATTGGGAATGGAGAACAGTCTCACTACGAGTTTTGGAAGACCTACGCTCCCGACTCAAGAGTCTCGGCGAAGAGACTTCGAATGTACGTGATCGTCCTGCTACGACTCATCCTCGGCTTGACCTTCACTCTGAAACTGTTGGAGAGGCATGAAGGTAAGCTGCACGAGCGCTACAAGAGGATCGCTGAGAGTATTCCACCCGCCGACATGGCTCGGTTTCAGGCCATGATGGATAGCGAGGAGAGCCAGGAGGATCTTCTGATTGGAGAGATCAAGGAGAACCGGGTCAAGTACATGTCATTCATAGTCCTCGGACTGGCAGATGCGGTTGTCGAGATATCTGGAATTCACGCGGGGTCACTGGGAATCTACGGAAAAACAGAGCTCGCGGGGCTCGCCGGAATAATCGCTGGGCTAGCAGCGTCAATCGCCATGGCCTCTGCCGCCTACGCGCAGGCGAAACAGGGCTTCGAAGGATCAGCGAGATGGTCAGCTATCTACACAGGCGTTTCATACATGATTACCGCCGTCTTGCTCGCTCTTCCCTACTTCCTGACTTGGAACATGGCCGGTGCGCTGGGGACCTCGCTCGTGATCGGGGTTGTATTGGTGGCGGCGATGACCTTCTACGATACTGTGATCTCAGGGCGGCATTTCATGCGCCAGTTCGCAGAGATAGCGGGAATAATTCTGGCTGCGAGCCTTGCCCTCTTCATAATTGGGACAGTGGTCGGGCAGGTCTTGGGCATACCGATAGGGGGTTAGATAATGCAAGGAAGGAAACACTTCGAATCGATAGATGAATACATCAAGACCTTTCCTCCCGACGTCCAGAAAACACTGGAGAAAATGAGACGGACGATTCGGAAAGCGGCGCCTGAAGCTGAAGAGGCAATAAGCTATCAGATTCCCACTTTCAAACTAAACGGCGACCTAGTGTATTTCGCGGCGTTCAAGAAACACATCGGATTCTTTCCGACATCTTCCGGAATTTCAGCATTCAAGAAAGAGCTATCGAAGTACAAGACATCCAGAGGCACGGCACAATTTCCACTTGACCAGCCAATCCCCTACGATCTCGTAACGAGGATCGTTCTGTTTCGAAAGAAGGAAAACCTAGGGAAGAAGTAGAGAATCTTAGCTCAGCTTCGTGTCTTTGAGTTTCGGGGGCTTCGGGATCGCGGCTATGCGTGCCCAGCCGCCGGGATCGTATAGCTTGTTGACTTCTATCTCGATCACCATCATCAACTCCTTCACCTTCATCGGCACAGAATCTTTTCCCTCCCAGTTCTCGTAGATCTCCAGTACTTCTCTTGCGAAGCCTGGAGCAAGCCGGACGTAGTCCAGTTCCAATACTACCCCATCATGGATTGCCCAGGGGCGGGAAGATAGACTGGTCAGCTTGAAGAAACTATTCGAAACACGCGGTAGACTGCTCCCGAGTGAAACTGTTCGGAGGCTTGCTAAGTGAGCTGGGTTATCTGTATCAAGTTACCGACGGTATCGTCAAGCTGGGCTATTATTGAGCCGGTTGTCTTTGTTGGCTCCATTTTGAACTTCACGCCGAGCCTCTTGATTCTCTGGTACTCTTTCTGAATGTCATCCACGAAGAACATGGTTGCGGGTATACCTTGTTTGAAGATTGATTCTTGGTAAGATTTGGCGGCGGGGTTGTCATTTGGCCCGAGAACCAGTTGAGGCCCGCTCGGATCCTCAGAGGATACGACTGTTAGCCATCTGTAGTTGCCTGCGCCGATATCGGCCTTCTTGACAAAGCCTAGGTTCTTCGTATAGAAGTCAAGCGCCTTGTTTTGGTCATTTACAAATATGCTCGTGAGTTTGATCTTCATAATTTCCCGCCTAACAAAAACTCTTACTTAAACAGTATTCTCAGATCATTTTCGACGAGTCTCAGATTGGAAATTCCATCGTGTTGCTCCGTAAGGCTCTGAAGTGCCTAGGGCGAAGATGGTTTCCGGCTTTATCTCGTACACGTGCCACGGAGGCGGCCCCGCGCTTGGTGCGCTGTACTTGGCTGTGAGGCCATCTTTGACAACTGTCGGGCTCCATCCTTCCTTCGTGTACATTTCAGCGATTCGCTTTAGCCGGGCAGGGTCTACTATCTTCGTGGCCGGACCCTCGAATACGAGGTCGAAGTCATGTGTTGCGATCGTTATGACGCAGTTAGGATTGCGGGCAATGTTCAAGGCTTTACGGGTCTTTGGGCCGGCGGTGAAGTAGAAGGCATCGTCCACGTAGAGGGTTCCCACTGGCATGACGTGGGGTCTGCCGTCCGGATTGACGGTTGCTAGCCAGCTTGTGTGTCGATCTGGTCCTCCTGTTTTCGGAGCTTGAGAGATTCCTTTCTGCAGGCGCTTTTGCACCTTTTCCCATGGAATTATGGGCGCGCCGTAGCCGTCGAGGTTCTTCTTAGAAATTGGTTCTTTCAATTCAGGCTAGGGCTGATCATGATGCTCTATGAATCTATCTGTGAGGACGACGTAATGAACGTGCGGAGTCTTGTTAGAGCTAGACGGCTACTTGCTTCAAGCGTGGGAGTAGCAGGCTCCCGCGTTCCAGCCTGTCGAAGTGACCCGAGCCAGCGCTTGTTTCTGTAAATCGCCTGGACCCATCTGGCTTCAGGGATCCCCCCGCGACCAGAATTGGGACAGGATCGTCGCTGTGTCCTTTATCCCTCCAAGGCGTCGAATGGTCGCATGTGACGCAGAGGACCGTTCTCTGGAGCTTGGCAGCCATTCGGAGGTGCGAGAAGAATCCCCCGTCGATCTCTTCGATCCTCTGCTTCTTCAAATCATACAATCCATCATGGCCCGGCTCGTCGGGTCCTTTGAG
>DASPWY010000186.1:0-2240 GCA_035637575.1 Bathyarchaeia archaeon | reverse complement strand
CCATTTGTGAAGAAGGGTCTCCGCTTCGTCCAATAGCTCCTTTATGATGGCTGCCACAGGCTTGAGAGTTTTCACTCCGCTCACTGATTCTCCAGCCCAGTGTGGCATAGCCCTGATAGTTCCAGTAGTCTCACTGGTCATGGTGAAAGACTCCAAAGGTTTCACGGGTACCATTTCGCCGGTTGAGATGAGTTTCTTGTGTCCCACGATGTTGCCTTTGAAATTCTGAGCTTCCTCTATGCAGAAGCGAAGAACTCTATGAGGTGCGTTGGGCCAGCCTTCTGAGAAGGCCTCTGTCACAACGGTGTCTTCCGGCTCGCTCGCGATCAACGCTTTGACGTATTCGGGATGTGCTCCCGCCTCTGTGGCTGCAATGAAACGCGTCCCAACTCTCACTCCAGAAGCTCCTGCCGCCAAGACAGCAGCCAGAGCTCGGCCGCTACCCATGCCACCTGCTGCAAGTACAGGGACCTTGACAGAATCCAAGACCTGACTCAACAACGTTAGAAGACTGACCTTTCCCCGAACATGTCCACCTGCCTCAATCCCTTGCGCCACTATCATATCGCAACCTGCCTCAGCGGCTGCAACTGATTCTTCGTTGGAGCCGACTTGCCAAGAAGCCAATGCACCTCCCTTGTGCACTAGATCAACTAGCGAAGGGTCTGGTTGTCGATAGAAGAACTCGACAACCTTCACGAGTTTGGACGCCGTTTCTACTTGTTCTCGAATCTCGTCAAGATCGGAGACGAATGCTTCTGGAATCAGAAAGTTGGCTCCAAAGACTCCAGACGTACGCCGCCGCATGTCCTCAAACACCTCGGTCATTTGATTGGGGTCGAAGGATCCCGCGTAAACCATGCCCAAGCCTCCCGCCTCCGAGACCGCGGTTGCCAGTTGAGGCCGAGCTAGACCGCCAATGGCGGCTTGTTGAATTGGTACTTTGCAGCCAGTCAGATCGGTGAATCTTGTTCGGAGCATATTACGACCAGCTCGACCAAGCTACCGGTCTACAGATAGAATTTTGTTTGATTAAGTCAGGTCAGGCAACGACTAGCGGGCTGTTTGCGATCTCCATCCGACGGGCGAGTTCCAGCAGGATATCCACACGCTTTTCCAAGTTTGGATAGAGGCTGAGGAGTCCATGCCCGCTACCTCCCACGAATAGTCCTGCAAGATTACTCGTGGCCGTACCACCTGACTCTGAGTTGGCCTTGACGATGGCGGATGCTAGTGCTAGAGGCTTTCCTGTGAATTCAACAGACACTTTGTCGGCCCAGAGTTCGCGTTCCCTGTGAACCGCTGCTTCCACGAGCCTCAGCACGGGGTCGAATGGGAAAGCTACTCTCGCTAGTTTGGCGAGGCCTTTGGAAGATGAATCGCCGTTTTTGATGTGCGACAACTCGTGAGCGAGGACAGCGTCGGTCTCGTCGGAAGACAAGGACCCTGCGAGCTTCGCAGACATTGCAACCACTCCTTGCCCGCTCAAGCTGATCGAGAAAGCACTACCGGACAGCGCCTCCCGCAGAGAGACTCCGGACACTCCCATCTTACCAGTGAGAGCGCCGAAACCGGTGGCAATCCCGGAAAGTGAGATGGGTGCGGCCGTCATTCTCTCCAACATTCGTGAGAAAGTGTATCTGCGCGCAATGAACGTCATCAGGGTAGCAAATCCTAGTGATACCAACAACGAGGTTCCAAGCACTGTGCGAACCGTTAACTGAGGATAATCCCAATAGTTCTGGAGCAGTGCGGTGCACACTAAGAAACTCGTTCCTAGAAACGACCAGAAGAATAGCGATGACACTAGCATCGGCTGCAATAGCCGGGATCGTCTTGACGGATTGTAACCCTGAAAAGAGTAGAGAGCGTAACAAGCAAGTTCGACAGCAGCGACTCCCCCTAAGATTCCTAGGGTTGTAGGCGCAAGAAAGAAGACGCGATAAAGGTCTAGGTCGATCGTTGTTTTGATCCCTTCCGGATCTTCTCCTCTAACCGCTTCAGCTCGTCCTTCGGAATATCATCTACGTAGTCCGATAGTGTGGAAATGACTGTTGGACCGAAAGCGGTCAGAAGCCGGTCAACAAATCCCTTGACAACTCTGCCCTTCACTTTCTCTTCGGAATGTAACATGTAGATGTAGCGAGAGCCTCCTCTTCCGATCGCCTCGTCCCTTGCAAGCATTCCTTTCTTGTACAGCCGGTCCAGGGTCGTGCTGATGGTAGAATATGCGAGTCCTC
>DASPWY010000185.1:0-1712 GCA_035637575.1 Bathyarchaeia archaeon | reverse complement strand
CCGAAGCGGCCATGATTTCTCTCTATCTCGTCGTGTCAGACCTGTAGAGGTTCTAGGTCAGAGGTTTGGACATGTAAGGACCATCAGGTTGGTAGTTGAACCGTGAATAGTATTTCTTGGTCCCGAGGGCACTTATCACTAATATCTTTGTCCTGTCATACTCTTCAAATGCTATCCGTTCAGCTTCAGTGACAAGTCTAGCTCCGTAGCCCTTGTGCTGAAAGGCCGATTCTGATCTTGTTCCCACAGGAACGGTTTGACCGAATACGTGCAGTTCTCGAATAATCGCGGCATTCTTGTCCTTGATTTCGGGACGATGAGAGTTCTCACCTGGAATCCGTAGCCGAACATATCCAACTAGTAGGCTTTGGGCTGGGTCCTCGAATGAAAGAAAGACTTCAGTGCCTCCTGACGCTTCGTACGCTATTTGTTGGATGTTGACATCATCGATTCTAGGGTTCGAACCGTTTCGCATGATATGCTGTCCCACTTCCCGGCACCTTATGCAACGACACTTGACTCCTTGACGACCCAGTTCTTCTTGGACCAGTTGGCGAAGGTTTCCATTCTTCACTCCATCCGCGATTCCATCGATCGGAATCTCTCGCTGAATTCTCATTATCCTTACCCATGGAGGAATGAACCGTTTGACCTCCGCGATTAGACGAGCGGCTTGCGCTGTCGAGTAAGGCTTGTACTCCCCCGTCTGCCATTGCTCATACAGCTTGGTTCCAGGTGTGACGAGACATGGATAGATCTTCAGCATGTCTGGTTTGAAATCTGAGCTCTCGAAAATCCTTCGAAAAGCCTCAAGATCTCGTGTCTCGTCGCAGCCAGGAAGCCCCAGCATCATATGATATCCTACTTTGAGACCTGACTCTTTCAGAGTCTGCGTGGCTTCGACGACGTCTGCCACCGAGTGATCGCGATGGATTCTTTCGTACACATCATCGTAGAGGGTCTGGACACCTATCTCGACTCGGGTAACACCCATAGACAGCATGTGGTCTACGTGGTCTCTCCGAGACCAGTCGGGCCGAGTCTCGACCGTAACTCCGACATTTTTGACCTGAGCCTTCTCAGCAATTTGCTTGGCTTCATCAAGCGATCCTGACTCCTGGTCATTGAGAGCGTCCAGGCATCTCTTCACAAATTCTTCCTGATACGAGCGAGGCATGAACGGAAAGGTGCCTCCTATCAAGATCAGTTCCACCTTGTCGACAAAGTGGCCCATGTGCCGTAGCTGCGATAGTCGACCACTCACTTGTAGGAAGGGATCGTACTTTGATTCGAGAGCCCTCATGACGGCGGGCTCTTTTCCAGTGTAGGCACGCGGGACGCCTACCTCTGGACCTCCAGGGCAATAGGTGCACTTTCCGTGAGGGCAGCCGTAGGGCTTGGGCATCACTGCCACGGTGGTTACGCCGCTGATGCCGCGCACCTGTTTGTCAGTTAGGACTGGTCGGAGTCTCGGTCGAAGATCATCGGATAAGAGTTGGAGGATGCTTGAGTTCGCCGGAACGAAGGGTGACTTGTACTTTCTGCAGACTTCGATCTTGACCTTGTTGACATCTTCTTTGGATGGTTTTTCGAGAGCTAGGAGTCGTTCGAGAATCTCGTTTGAGATCTGTTCGACTACCTGGCTCATGTCTTGGACGCCTTGAATCTCTGTTTTTAGACTGGGCTGGGCTCTAACTGTCTTTCTATCGGTT
>DASPWY010000184.1:0-3310 GCA_035637575.1 Bathyarchaeia archaeon | reverse complement strand
TGGTACTCGAGGAGACTGCGGTCCCTCATGCGTTCTATTACGTCAACGATGACGCCTTTTGTAGGGGACAGTACTGCGTCGACGCTAGTGGTTACCTTGTCTCTTACTTCAGGTGGAATACTAACTTGGAATGCTTGGCCTCCAGATAGTCGGACGAGTGCCGTGTCTCCCTTCACCTCCTCCACTGTGCCGATGGGTCGCATGCCCTGTTTGAGCTCCTCCATCAGATTGTGATAGCGGCGGAGTTCAGTTTGGAGATATTCTATCTGGCGTTCCTTTCGCGTCAGCTCTTTCTCAAGTTCGAGCGCTGGAGGATATTCTGGCGCGTTTTGCTCAGCCATGCCAGGGTCTGACTACTCATTGTCCGACCGGAGATAAATAGATATGGGCTATCAGAATCAAGCTCAAACTATGTGCTTGGTCCTATGATCAATACATGGGACATGCTATGGAGTCGGGAAGATGCCAATCACCCAAGATGGTTCTTAGAAAGTAAAGAATAGAGAGAATCTCCGAATTCGACATTTGTCCTTCGGACGGATGATAATGGAGAAATCTCTTTGGGAGTGCTGGCTTTTGGGAGCTTATTGTGTGACGCCAGGCTTTCTCAAGAGAAAACCAAGTCTGGGAAGTTTGAGTTGTATACCTCTCCCGCCGACGATGTCGAAACGTACTAGGCGAGGAATTATCTGACGCCGATCCATTTTCCGGACCAGCAAGTATCTGTGGAGCATCTGGTTCTCTTCAACCATCCTCAGTTCGACAACTCCGTCGACCAGGCTTTCCACCTTTCTAAACAGTTCTGGATGGACACTTCCTGTAGAAAGAGTGACGATTAGTTTTCCTCCTGCTTTCTTGACTTTTGCTGCGATACTCTGGATGAAGCTGATTGCATGTTTGCTCTCGGTTTCGCTGAATATCGGTATGAGAGAGTCCAGAAGTATTGTTACTTGTCGGTAGCCCAGTTTCTCCATTAACGTTGTCAGGTAGATGCTCACATTAGTCAGGTCGTACGGCTGCGGGACTACTCCTTCAGTTACGCCTGCGGTGGCCGAGTAACAGTCCATTATCTCGAGCTTGTTCATCAACTGGTATTTTCTCGGATCCCATCCGAACTCGTTCATCCTCTCCGTTATGTTCGCAGGAAATGTGTCATAGGTTACGATGATGCACGGCCTAGACCGGGTTAGCTCGTCGTAGAGTATCTGTTGTGCAAGCGTTGTTTTCCCACTGCCAGGGTCTCCTGCGATCAGGATTGAGGAGGCGTCTGGAAGGCTTCCGCCGACTAGATTATAGAAATCCTTGAAAGGTGTGGATATTTTCTCCAGTCCTGATTTGCACCCCGTGTAGCCGACTAGTTCTTCCCAGTCGCTATTGGCTTAGCTCAGCGGCGGCGGGTATGAATGGGGATTGTAACTGGCTTCAACTTCGTTGAAGTACACTTCTCGTGGCAATGTTACCGAAGAGTTAATCAATTATGTTCCGTCCGCGCGTGCTCGAAGCAGGGATTACCAAGTTGAGACTTGTTTCATATGTCCTGATACAGCTCGCACCAGGGACAACCAAGACTGCGGCTAAGGCCATCTCCAAGATCAAAGGTGTGAAGATGGCTCATGCCGTCACGGGACCGTTCGATGTAATCGCCTTTGTTGAAGTTCCAGACCTTACAACTCTATCGGACCTGATTCTCGCGAAGATTCAGAATATCGAGGGAGTCGAGAAAACTCAAACGGCTATTGTGGTGACGCCTGACATGCTTAGGCTCAGTCTTCCACGAAATCGGAAGAACAAAACCTCTGATTCTGCTTAGGAGACAGATCGATAATCTCTGAAGAAGGCGAAAGGCTTGTTTGATGGAAGGAAACGGAAACGGCCTAGTATGATTCGTTTTCCATCGAATCAGTCTTTGATCGCAGACGAGATTGAAGTTCGAGCAAGTTCTTGAGGATGCGGATGTCGCCCAAGTCTTCTATATCTATTGAACTCTGATCTTTCTCGTCCGGTCGCACAGATGGTCTCTTTTCGCTGCTAGTATAAGTGTTATCAATGCATGAGAAAGTAGGTTTCGATGATCTAAATGGGTAAGCCTAGACAGACTAAGAAACCTAAGAAAAAGAAAGAGATGTAGTGTCTTCCGCTAGATGGTTGGCGGGGGTGGCGGTTTCCGCACCTTGATGGCGAGGAGTATGAGGAAGAACGCTAGCCCGAATATTGTCAGAAGAACGATCGCCGACGTGGTTGTGGTGGTTGCTGTGCTGCCAACGTTTAGCTGAACCGTGGCTGTTGGACTGGTGATGGCGTTTTCAGACAGGGGGCCGATTCTTTGGTTCTGATACTCTAC
Source organism: Bathyarchaeia archaeon (assembly GCA_035637575.1). Classification (GTDB taxonomy): domain Archaea; phylum Thermoproteota; class Bathyarchaeia; order 40CM-2-53-6; family 40CM-2-53-6; genus 40CM-2-53-6. The sequence goes on along the minus strand of DASPWY010000184.1, from coordinate 969 downwards.
GCTTAGTTGGTAGGATCCTTGGGGTATCACGCCGATCTTGGCGTCGCCTTTGCTATCGGTGATGATGCTTCTGCTCGTCTGGTTAACGAGCGTGATTGTGACATTGGCTCCGCTGATTGGATTACTATTATTGTCGACTACGTGAATTGTTGCTGGGTAGGCTTGAAGGGAAACTGTTTTTGTCGCCGGTCCGCTGGTCAAGTCGAGGGTTTGTCCTGAAGGCGTTGTTCCGATGGTCCATCCCTCCCACGTCACCCCAGAAACCGTGTAGAGATCGTTGGATAGAAATCCTGAATACTGCGTGATTGTGGTTGTCGTGCCTGCTGTTTGAGCAGAGAGATTGACTGAGGCGGGAGCCGGACTTAAGGGGTTGCCCGAAGCGTCGTTGAATGACAGTGTGTACTGGAATTGCTTGTCGAACATGGCTGTGAAACCAGCTGTGCCAGTGTAGTTGAAAAGAATCCCGTTAGGTGATCCCGCTACGGGAATCCTAAGCGTCGGGTTGGTTGTCCAGACAACTTGGTTCTGGGTCCCGTAATAGTTGACCCACTCCTTCCAGACATAATGGCCTCCTGTTGAGGATCCGGTGAAGCTGGTGCTGTTTAGGACCGTAATGGTGGCAATGGTGTTATTCACAAAGGTGAAGGTTGGAGGAGAGCTTTGGGGAAGGGACACGGTGCAGGGATTCGTGCTACAATTGGGGCCGGTGCCGTTGTATATCTTGACCCAAATAGTCCCATCGCTCGATGGGACATTCGAGCTGACCGTTACCTGGCAGCCCGAAGTGCAACCGGATGTGGCGTATACGTTTCCGATGAGGATCGGAACTAGAAATGAAGCGAGTAATGTGAAGAGTATGACTGGGGCTCTTGCTCTCACTGTAAGCCTGGCCTCGACGTTGGCCGAGAAACCGGAGTTGTAGGCTTAGAATCTCTTGAACCATCAGTGTTGATGGAGGGGTAACATGGA
>DASPWY010000183.1:0-2663 GCA_035637575.1 Bathyarchaeia archaeon | reverse complement strand
CTACGAATGCCTGGTTTTTGACGATTGGTAGGAGAGCGCCGAGGAATGCGGCGAAAATCAGGATAGAATAGAAGGCGAGGAACGCTACTAGGACCCGCCTGGCTCGTTTTCCTATTATCTGGTAAGTGAGGGGTCCTAGCGAGGCTCCCTCGCTCCTGACTGATGTCATCATCGAGTTGTAATCGTGCAGCCAGCCGAGCAGCGAGTTACCGATCAGGATCCAGAGGAATCCGGGCAGCCATCCCCAGACTATTGCTAGGGCGGGACCGGTTACGGGTCCTAGGGCGGCGATGCTCTTCCAGTGCCAGCCTAGCATGACATACTTGTTTGATGGGAAGAACTCGACACCATCTAGGTAGGTGTGGGCTGGCGTGGGACGGTTGGGGTCGGACTGGACGACACTCCGGTCGAACCATTTCACATAGAACTGATAGACGATCCCGTAGACGATGATGCCGCTCAGCATTACTATGAGCGATTCATACAATGATGATCATGTAGTGCGTCTGGGCGGTGAAAATATAAGAATACCGGATGATTTTGAGCCTTTATAAGATATAAAAGCCGAGAAACCGTTCAGATTCTCGATTCTGAGCCTAAAGACAGGCTTTGGGCCATCCTGGAAACCATGTCCAGGCCGTTAACCTCTCTTTCATACAATGGTAGCACTGCCCGTATCATTCCTGGAAACTTCTGTTCAGCCAGTCTCAAGTAGCCTGCCTGTTCTTCCATCCGGTGGGCAACATAGGGCGACAGTTTTTCCAAATCGATCTTTGGAATGACTTCGTTGACGATGACCCCTCCGATGGGTATCTGGAAGGCTTGGACCCAGGTGATGAACCGTTCAATCACTGCAATAGGGAGTGCTAGTGGCAGTGTCACGAAGAAGAATGCCGTCTTCTCCGAGTCCGTTAGGATTTCTCTGGCCTCTTCCGTCTTCTTTTTGGTTCCGGCCAGCGAGATCAGCAGTGGGTCCTTTTTCAGCTCCTGGATTATTTTCTCTTTGCGGAAGGAAAGTTTTGTGCGTAGAGACATTGACTCTTGACGGCTCTTGATCATCTTGTTGAGCCAGAGGTTGTAGACCTTTGACATGCCCAGCAGTCTGTAGGTGTGGGCGACTGGTGCTGTATCGAAGACGTAGGCGTCATATTGCCCGCTGAGGATCAGATCAACCATGTCGTCGAACATGGCGGATTCCTCGAAGGAAGGATTCGTTGTGGCGATTTCGATAAACGGTTCAACATCAACTGGGATGTCTGCGAACTTGAGAAACTGGACGAGCCGATCCTTGATCTCGCCCTTGTACCTCTCTATGGTTGACGAGATGTCTATTTCGTCTGCATAGAGGTTTTTTGTTCCTTCAATCTTCCTTGTCCCTTTCTTCCAGAGGTCTTGGCCGAAGAGGCTTGAGAGGCTGTGGACGGGATTGGTGGAAGAGATTAGCGTCTTCTTTCCGAGCATCTCTGAGAGATAGTAGGCTGTTGCGCCGGCTAGTGCTGTCTTTCCAACTCCGCCCTTCCCGCCGAAGAAGAGATACTTCAATCCCTTCTTTGCTGACACGAAAGACGGGAATGACTCGCCGGGCTTCGCTGTCTCCATGGTCGTTAGGACCCGTAGAGTATGTCTGCTACCTTCGATATCATCTGAAGACCTTTCGGCTCCCGGTCAAGCATCGGCACAATTCCTCTGATGAGGCCCCCGAACTCATTCTGTATCTGGTGAACGTATTCTTGCTGCGAGGATATCTTGTTCTTCAAGAAGCCTGGAACATCCGTCTGGTCCTTCAACTCTTTCGGATATACTTGATTCACTACTACTCCGCTCACTGTCACGTTGAACTCTCTGAACATCTCCAGTGCTTTTCGTGTGTCTAGAATGGGCATTAGTTCGGGAATGAGCACGTAGAAGAACGCGGTGTGTTTTCGGTCGCGGACCATTGTGCTGACAAAGTCGAGGCGTCCTCTGATGTACTCTAGCTCTTTCAGGACGAGATCTTCCTGGACAAGGCTTCCCTTGTTGCCCATAACAGTCGCAGCCTCCCCGTACTCTCCAGCCTTCTTCCTCACGGTGACGATCTTCTCGACCCACTGGTCTAGAATGTCGGCCATGCCCAGGAATCTTATTGCGTGTCCATGCGGCATCATGTCGAACACGTAGTAGTCGAACTTGCCTGCGGTCATCAATTCAACCATGGCGTCGAACGTGGCTGACTCGGCCATCGCTGGTTCCGCGGCGGACGAGTTGATGTAATCCTCCACCTCCTCGGGAATCGTTTCCATCTTGTACATGTCCTTGATCTTGTTCCTAATCTCCTCCTGATACTCTGCGATTCTCCGATCGGCGTCGATCTCAACAGCATAGAGGTTTGAGGCGAGTTCGACCTCTCCCTGGCCGAAGATCTTCCTCTCGAAAATGTCCGAGAGGCTCGCCTGGGGATCCGTCGAAAAGACGCAGACTCTCTTTCCTCTTCGCGCTAGCCAGTGGGCGGTCGCGGCGGATAGGGTTGTCTTACCTAGCCCGCCTTTTCCACCGAAAAGAATGTACCTGAGGTCAGGATTGGATGCGAAGTACTCGGCCATGCCTGGACTGACCGCAGCGCTCATGGCCGTCCGTTGACAGCTCCTTAGTACAGTGAGTCGGTAATGTCTCGATCTCTGAGCAGT
>DASPWY010000182.1:0-2551 GCA_035637575.1 Bathyarchaeia archaeon | reverse complement strand
ACAGGCACAGGTCTGGACGTGGTTGCTTATGCTGACAAGGCGGTCGAAGTGGTCCTCGCCGTCAATTTGGCTCTGCTATTTCGCAGCTCGCGAGTCTATGCTGTCGTCTAGCCAACCCTCCAGTCTTGGCTCGGCCCTCCGCTTTCTTAGGAGAAGCGAGAATAGGAAACCTATTTTCTAGAGTTCTTGTAATGCTATTCTAAACGGTCCTTGAACTGGCTCTATCTGATGACCAGCACTGGACAGTGCACGTGCGAAACTACTCCGTTCGACACGCTACCTAGTATGAGCTTCTTGAACCCGCCTAGCCCTCGGGTCCCAACAATTATCAAATCAGCATTCTCCTTGACGGCCTGATTAACTATCGTTTCTACCACGGAAGTAGTTGCCTCAGGAATCTCAGCCTTGACCACGATACCGCGTTTTTTGGCCTCGGACACAGTCCCGTCAACAATGCCGCGACCAACTGTCCTAGCATATTCAAGGTACAGATCAATCTCTTTCTCATGAGTGGGCGGTTCGATTACCGGGCCTTCCGGTGAAATCTTTGTGTGCTAGTAGAGTGCTGGGGGAATTATTGCGAGTAGAACAATGAGGTCAGCCTTGAGCTTCTCGGCGAGCTCTAGAGCTGCCTGGGACGCTCGAGAAGAGTTCTCCGAACCGTCCAAGGCGACGAGGATTCTCTTGAACATTGATTTCGAAGAAGTTGGGGTAGATTGACTAGGCGGTCTAATCGTCTGGGTCTCCATTGGACTCGATCACACCCGTTTGCACGTTAGTCCTAAGGTTTTCCCCTCGACTCTACCGTCACAAACTCGGTTCGGGAGCGCGTCGGGCGCCACTGTGCTTTCACGCTTCGTTCTGTCACTCGGCTAAGCATGTCTCAGTTATGTCAAGCATAATTCATGCAAACTATGAGGATGTGTCCTCGAAACATGAGGACGATTCTGGCTGCCGTCGACCAGTCTCACCATGCTCATGACGTGATGAGCCGGGCGGCTGAACTGGCGGTCTTACTACGGAACGACCTGGTTGTTCTTAGTGTAATCAGCTCGGACCCGATGAAGCAGTTCAACATCGTCGAGGAGCAGAACCGATCTGCAAGCTTGCATCGAGAATTGATCTTCAAGCATTTTCCCGAGAATAGCCTCGCGGTCGAACCACACAGTGGAACAGGCGGAGTCTACAAGTACGGTACTGCCGGAGTAAGGATCCAGTCACGGATTCTCTCGGGCAATGTTGTCGACAAGATTTGCGAGTGCGCGGATGAGGTCAATGCCGACATCGTCCTCGTTGGCAGCAGGGGGCTCGGCAATATCGGTAGCCTCGTCCTCGGCAGCGTCTCAGAGAGAGTAGTGCACAAGTGTACTCGGTCCGTACTGGTCGTCAAGGGTGAAAGACTCGAAGGCCAAGACTGGCAGGGACTTTCCTCTGACCAGAAGTCTGGCGCCTCAAGAGTCTAGGGACCCTTAATCATAGTGCCAGATGCGTCGTTATTTCTCCAACCGAAAATTTGCAGTTGACCTTCTTACTGGTTCGTAATTGTCGTCCCGGCAATCCCTTTGAGGGCCTCTTCGGCCTTTTCCAGAGAAGCAATGACCACTCTTCTCCCTGAAGAGCCAGATAGGAAACTGACTGCGCTTTCGATCTTGGGACCCATACTGCCTGCTGGGAACTGGCCTTCCGCGAGATACTTCTTGCACTCTTGCACGGTCATGCTGTCGAGGGCTCGTTGATCAGGCTTCCCGTAGTTGATGAACACCTTCTCGACATCTGTCAGGATGAGCAGAGTCTCAACTCCGAGAGTCTTGCCCAGCAAGGCAGCCGTTCGATCCTTGTCCAAGACAGCTTCAACACCTCTTAGCCTACCATCCTTGTCTCTCATCACAGGGACTCCACCCCCACCCACGCCAATCACTACAGTCCCAGCTTCGAACAGGCGAATGATCGTCTCCTTCTCCAAGATGTCCAAGGGGGTGGGAGAGGGAACTACTCTTCGATAGCCTCGTCCACTGTCACTGATGATATGCCATCCTTTCGATTCTTGCAGGCGGCGCGCTTCCTTTTCAGTGTAGAATGGTCCTACGGGCTTTGTTGGATTCTTGAAGGCCGGATCTTTCGGGTCGACGAGGGTTTGGGAGACTATTGTCGTAACAGGGATGTGTTGTCCCGCTGATTCTAGCTCGCTGCGGAGTGCTCGCTGGAGCATGTAGCCTATCATTCCCTGACTCTCGGCTCCGCAGACGTCCAACGGCATCGCTGGCAATGTCTCCTTCGCTATGTCGTTCTGTAGCAGAATGTTCCCAACTTGAGGGCCGTTTCCGTGCGTGATGGCAATTTTCTCGCCCCTCCGTAGAAGCGAAGCGAGATGTTTGGAAGTGTTTTGCACGTTCGCCTCTTGCTCTTCCGCCGTTCCTTTCTGGCCGTGTTTGAGAATGGCGTTGCCTCCGAGACTTACCAGCACTTTCATTCGCTGAACCTAGTTCGAGGGTTTCCGGTTGAGGACGCAGGTCATGCAGCGGATGCCGCCGTATCCTCCCGTAATCTCCTG
>DASPWY010000181.1:0-4974 GCA_035637575.1 Bathyarchaeia archaeon | reverse complement strand
AAAGGCTTGCCGGGCCAATTGGGTTCGGCATCAGTATCAAGGACCGCTTTGATACGCGACTCAGCTCTGAAACGGCCGAGTTCATTTCGGAACGTCGAAGGTGTTGCAGTACTGCGCCACATATGATGAAGTCAAACTGATCTGTTCGAAATGGGAGGTAGCGGAGGTCGCACAGCACGAGGGGTATTCCAGCCTCTCGGACAGTCTTTGACATTGTGGTGGATATGTCCGCAGCCACGAGGTCGCATCCCAACACTCTCGTCAATGGGATAGAGTTTCGCCCATACCCGCAACCGACATCCAATACAAGATTATCACGGGTAATCAGGCTGAACAATGTGGTATCTGGTTGCGCGAAGCGTCCTTGCTTTGGGATAGCTCGCGTTGGGCCTCCTGTTCCGCAGTATGGATCTTCTCGGCCAATCTTTTCCCAAATTTTTCGATAGTTCATTGAGTATTCACTTCTCTCCCAACACATAGTCGTGCATCGGCCAAGGCCAGAGTCTTTCCAAAAATTTCAATATCGGGAGAAGAATTCCAGGGCATCTTCTGTAAACGGTTACTGGAATACGCATCACCGACCCGCTTCTCACTATCTTGAATCCTGCTTTCAGAAATAGATCTTCAACATCGGAAATCTTGTAGTAGTATTGCTCGGACGTTCCTATTCCGAAAAAGAGCAGAAGTCGTCTCAGAAAATTGTCTGTCTCGAAGGTGACTAGGCATTCGCCGCCCGGCTTCAAGCCGTTAAACATTCCCCGTAGAGCGTCAACTGGCTGTGGTAGGAAATGGAAAGTTCGTATACACAGAACATAATCAAAATTGCTTCTGAAACCCAAGTTGCACGCGTCCATCTGAACAAGTGATGCGGCATGGTTGGTGCGTTCGTAGGTGGTCCGCAGCATTTTCTGAGAAATATCAACGCCTGCGTACTGCGCTCCTCGGTTGATGAGAGAAATCGCGAACCTACCTGAGGCAGTTCCAACCTCCAATACTGCGGGGGAGTCGATAATGCTGGCTACGAATTCCTGTTCCTTTGCATTGACGTATTGCCCCCCGGGGGTTCCAAATCTGACTTTATCATAATCTGTGGCGTTCTTGTCGTAGTCGGACTTGACTAGTGCTGTGGTTCTAGCGTTCTTTTGAATCAAGTGCCGATGTACACTCTCTCGGCTACGAAATGGCGGTGATCGTCACGACTGAAGGTCAACCCTGTAGCACTGTCGCTAACCCTTGTGCCACCCCTTTGATTAATGTAGATACATGCATGCCTTTGGCCAGCAGGTAAGTCCCGAAGCTGGCGATCATGACTAGGGAGGCCAATGGGGTAGTTTTGAGCGCAAAGATGGTCTGATTCCGCATGTAGTAAACATCGTTTTCGGCTTTCCGCTTGTTATGGCCGCCGGGAATGTTGAGATGTAGGAAGAATGGATCTTCGACATAGGTGATCCTTCCTCCCATCTTACGCGCTCTCCATTGCAGGTCCGACTCCTCCCTGAATCCATTACCTCGGTAAGTCCGGGAGTCAAAACCTCCGAGTGAAGCGAAGAACCTAGAGGGAAATATCATGGCGACTGGAACGAACCGAGAGGGGCCGCTGTGCGACGAGATGTCGACGCCAAAGAGTATGTTCAACATTCGAAAAACTCCCGTATATCGATATTTTATCGTGCTGGACCCCGTATCATTGGAGCCGACGACTCTGAACCCGATGATATCTTTGGGCTTCAGACGTGGGAGAAGTTGATCGATGAAACGGCATAGCCCTGGACTTGGGAAGTGGTCGTCGTCTATGAACAGAAGCCAGTCGTGGTTAGCTTGTCTGCCGCCGATGTTCCTAGATTCGCCAGAGCCCAGTCTCGGGGGAGTACTGATAACCCTCGCTCCGTTAACCACGACCGGCCGTTGCGGGTCAGCGACTACGATTATCTCATGATTGAATCCGTCGAGTTCTCTGACCAGCCGGTGCACTTGTTCAGGCCTATCGCGCGTCGGGATGACAATTGTCAGATTCAAACAAAGTTCACCATGAACCAGCCGAAACTGACGAAGGCGACGATGAAAAGGGAATTCAGCCAGAGTGGGACATTCTTGTAGGCCCGAGCGAGAAGCCCTGCACTGACTATGAGCAAGCCAACGGCGTAGAACTTCAGGTGCTGCCCGCCCTCTATAAGAGGTATCAGATAATATCCCTCGCCTGTCAAGAGGTAGGCGAAGCTCTGGGTTCCAACCATACTGATGAAAGCAAGTATCGCACCACAGATCCAAACAAAGACGACCCCCTCAGCATCGTTTCTGGCTGCGAATAGAAGGATCATGAGGCCTAATGGAATAAGCATGAGCTGTGGATGATTGAGCGCGAATAGTTCAAACGAAATAATTACCGCCGATACAGGGGCGATAGTGCTGAAGAATGCGGAAGTCCGAATTAGGGAATAGAAGCCAAGGATGGCTGAGGCAGCGACACCAACGAAGAACGGAAGCTGCGAATTAATACCGAAATTACCTGAGAACGAGTAAATGTCCGGCTGAAGTGTTGAACTCGAAGTATTTGCGAAATTGAGGAGGAAGAACTGGTTCAAGCTTGACGGGATCAGCAGGACAATTATGGTTCCCAACACGGGAAGTGCCGATTCCAAATACCGCTTTCTGATAGCGAAGTAGACTGCTAGGAAGGGAACGACCAAGAATCCGAATAATTCGATCAGACCGCCGAGGAGCAACGACCCGAAGCCTGCGATGGTATCCAGCCCAGGTCTAAGCTTCGCGATTGCAACATAGCCAGCGATCAGCGCGAGAGTTGCCAGCCCCTCATACTCGCCCCAGACAGCTGATACGTAAATCGAGAATGGATTCAGGAAATAAAACATCGAGTACATCCTATTCTGTGACACTCTTGCAAGAATAGTCGCGATTGCGACGTCGGCGAGAAGGAAGGGCATTTTGACGAACAATGTTGCTAAAACGCCCCCGTAGTGGAATAGGAAGTTGGTGTCCACGTAGTTCAATCCTAGGAGATAGTAGAATTGCATGAAACCGGTCGGAACAGCAATGGCGAAAATGGTTGGCGGATTGTAGAAAATTGGTGTCCATCCCTGATGGTAGTACAAATAGGCGGTCCGAATCCACAGCAGCGTGTCGAACGGGTGGCCTGTCCAAGGCATTATCATGAGCCGGATAGAGATTCCAGCTAATAGGGTGACTCTCCATGAGAGTCGATGGCGAAAGAGGAGGAGTTCCGCTGGGAGGCCAAAAACCAAGATAAGTTCGGAGAAAAGCAAAACAATGCTCGTTTGCGAAGAAACGGGAGAGCCGATGGCGAGGGTTGGAGCCGGTGTGAAAGTCAACTTCAGGTCGTTTAGTTGCAAAGATGTGGGAACACTGGTAGAGATCACGTAGACGGCGTTCGGAATCAGCGGTGTTGAGGCTAGAAGAATGCCCTGCGACGATAGGAGTCTAAACTGTGAGCTGCCCTGTATCGACACGTGGCTTGTTCCATTGGAATAAGGCCTAGAGACCACGATCTGGTTGTCGTAGGAAAGCGCGAGGTTGTAATTGGAAGTCCCGGTAAAGACGGTGTCAGCAACCAACGTATCAAAATAACCTGTATTGTTGGGCAGGTTGAGAGGAACGTAGCAGACCGGGGAAAGACAGGAAGAAACCTGCTTCAGACTGTACGAGGTGATAGAGTTGACCTGTATTGAGTAATTCGAATTTATTCCTGCGCGTTCCTCAGCATAAATGCGGATTCCGGTAATGTTAACGATCATTGCCCGGTAGTTGAGGACGTCAACGCTGAGCACGATCGTTCCCCCTGACCGAACGTGCTCCACCGGGAGACTATCATTCATCAACAGAACGACGGACCCATCGGCTAATCCCGCTTGGAACCTTAGACCGAACCCAAATCCCGAGGTAGAGGTGAAACTGGGAGCAGTTGTGACCGACACTGCAAAGTACGGGTATCTGTCAGCATTGACGTAAGTGTTCTCTTGAAACGTCACCGCAGTAACATTCAGGGAAGAAAAGGAACCTAACAGGGTGCCGTTGACAACGGTGGCGTTTTGCGATGAGTTGTACAGGACGCTGAAATTGGTCGTCGGCAAGGAGGCGCTTTCATTCGGCACGAAGGAGTAGATTGTGCTAAGCTGACTTGCTGGGACTTCAAACGCTTGAAATTCATTAGTGGGAGCGAAGTATCCTTTCAAGGCAAACGCTGATGCCGCGGTTGCTATGAGAAGGATCAGGATAGTTACCGCCGCGACTCCTGAACGATTTAGCGACGATAAGATACGAATCGGATTGAGTAATAGGTTTCTAAGAAATGACAACCCTCGTCGGAAGCGTGAGAGCAAGGCGCGCGGCCTAGCGGACTATCGCAAATAGATGGTCGGGATCTACCCACTCAACAGCATAGCCGTCGTCGGTGAAAGTCGACTCCAGCCGGGACTTGTTCTCCTTGTTGTGAAGTTCTACCATTATGCACCTGACCGAGCGCTCCTTGAGGTTAGCTCTCATTCCTTCCAAGACAAGAAATTCTGCTCCTTCAACGTCAATCTTTACCAAGTCAACGCTACCACTGTTCAGATCGTCGAACCTTCTCTGGATGACCTGGATCGATGGTCTGTTTTGGACAATTCTATCGTTACTGGGATCTCGTGAGGACCTGTAATCTACCTGGGAAAGGAGACTGTCTGAACCGTTCTTGTTATTGAATCCAGCAAGACAGAATTTCTCTTTCTGGGTGTAGAGCAGGGCCGGCCCATTCGTGTTAGATAATGCTAGCTCTAAGATTTCGATATTATCGGTGTCTCGTGTTCTTCTCCTGAGAATGGTTGCAGTCTCGGGATTGGGCTCTACTGCCACTATCTTGCTGAAATTCGAGCGCAACATTAGGCTGTAGAATCCGATATTAGCTCCGATATCCCAGAATAATTCGCCTTTAATCTGCCCAAGCTTGTTTCTGACACTCTT
>DASPWY010000180.1:0-10278 GCA_035637575.1 Bathyarchaeia archaeon | reverse complement strand
GTTTAGCTTCGAATCCATGGCGAGTGTCTTGGATAATCCGGCGACTGCCTCTCCGAGACCACCAACTTGGGCAAGACCAGCGCACTCGTGAGAGAACATCCAGACCCTAGAAACCGGCCGAGTCGTAGAACGACCGGTCTTAGCGCGAAACATTGGGTTGGTAGCTGGCATTTTCACTAATTCATGCCGGGCCATCTTCTAGATAAATAGCCCAAAGTTTGATAGCCAACCATCCTTCGCCTTTAAGTCAAACAGGTGAGACTGTGCCAAGCAAGATTCTGAAAAACGTCGCTTCAAACGTTCTCCGAAGTGTCCCTCCGCAGAACGCCTTCTACTTCTACCGAGCCATGGGAAGCCCAACGGGGGCAGCGGCCCGTAATCTTCCCGACTTTCTAGGAATCCTCAACACTATCGACCTCACTTCCCTCCAGTTCCATCTCGGACGCGGCGACTTTGAGAACTGGGTCAAAATGCTGGGCGACAATACGCTCGCCAAGCAGCTCGCAGATCTGAAAGAAAAGAAACTACGGGGAGAAGATCTCAGACTGCAACTGGTGGACACTGTCAAGGCGCGACTTGATAGTCTGCAGAAGACTCCATAGACTGTCCGCAACTACGTGACTACTGCAGAACTTAGGACTCGTAACGGAGTCTCGTCCCAAAGCGTGTTCGCGTGGATAGGAAAGTTCTCTGAAAGCCATAGCCGTAACTCCTGGCAAAGTGGGTAGTGTCCGCCTAATTGATGCCCCTAAACCTACTCCCTCCGCTCGAGAGGCTCTGCTCCGAACTAACAAGATTGGTATCTGTGGCACTGACCTGGAGATAATTCAAGGCTCATATGGAGAAGCGCCCTCAGGTTCTGATTATCTCATACTCGGACACGAATGTCTAGCCACCGTCGAAGAAGCATCGGTCAATTCTGCGGGAATCAAGAGGGGCGATCTTGTAATCCCGACAGTGAGGCGGCCTGATGGCTGCATCAACTGTCAGAACGGCGAATCTGACATGTGCCTCACGGGACAATACATGGAGCATGGAATCAAAGGCCTCCACGGCTTTTGCTCGGAATTCTCGGTATCAGACGTCAACTTCCTAGTTCCAGTCCCACCGGAATTGTCGGACGTAGCAGTTCTGCTGGAACCGACGAGTGTTGCCGAGAAGGGTGTCGCCCAGAGCTTCAAGATTCAAGAGAGAATGATCTGGAAACCCAAGAGAGCACTCGTCCTAGGAACCGGCCCCGTAGGCATTCTCACAGTTCTGCTCCTAAGGCTCAGAGGACTTGATGTGACCGCGGTTGCCACAAGACCAAAGGATAGTCTCAAGGCTCGAATTATCGAAAAGATCGGAGGGACCTACGTCAACGCCAACGATCAACCAATTACTAGTCTTGGGAAGTTCGACCTCATCTTGGAGGAGACTGGAGTCGCCTCGCTGGCCGCCGAGGCCCAGGGGTTGCTGAACAACAATGGAGTTCTCTGCCTGCTGGGGATCTATCAGCCCAAACTGGCTACGCAGGACATTGGACACTCGTACGATGACATTGTCCTAGGCAACAAGATAACGTTCGGTTCAGTAAACGCGAACAACAGATACTTTGTCAGCGGGATTCAAGATTTCAAAACCATCCAACAGCGATTCCCCGGAGTCCTCAAATCACTGTTTACCAAAATGGTCGGACCCTCTGATTTCTCGCAGGCGTACCGTCCCACCAAGGACGACATAAAATCAGTGATAGATTTCCAAACGCTCAACTAAAACCGCCTGAAGTATTCTTGGATCAGGCGGCGCTTTAGCAACCAGGAATATTACCGAGCAACGTCAACGAGGCTCCTGTCTATATCGGATAGGGTCGGTCGACCCGTGAGGGCCATCACTGTCGCGAGATCTGTCTTGAGGAGAGATAGCAGCTTTGAGACGCCTGCCTCTCCTCCCGCTGCGAGAGCCCAGAAGACTGGACGTCCGAGCCCGACTGCCCGGGCCCCGAGAGCGAGAGCCGTGATAATGTCGCTGCCTCGCCTGATTCCACCGTCAAAGTAAACCTCAACCTCGGACCCGACCTCGTCGACCACTTCCGGAAGAGCGTCCAACGAAGCCGGAGCATGATCTAGTTGGCGCCCGCCATGATTGGAGACAACGACGCCCTTAGCACCATGAACAACGGCAAGTCTGGCATCCTCTCGGGTGAGGATTCCTTTCAAGACCAACGGCAGTCGCGTTATTTCTTGTAGTCGGTCAACGACCTTCCAAGTGTTGGAAGCTTCTTTGCGTATGTGAGCACGGTCGCCTTCGAGGATGGGGTTTCTGAGAGGACGAACAACTTCCCTGCCGTTTCCAAGGACAGCCGGTGAGGCCAATGGAGAGCCCGCTTGATTCTCTCTGTCGCGATTGCCAGCGACGGGCATGTCCACTGTAAGGATTATGGCCTTGTAGCCGGCCTTCTCGGCTCTTTCGACTAGGCTGCTTGTGGTGGAGAACTCTGGTTGTAGATAGAGCTGGAACCATCTAGGACCCATCGGGGCCGCCTTAGCGATAGCTTCTAGCGAGATGGAGCTGAGTGTGCTGAAGGCGGCGAGGATATTGGCTTTGTTTGCGGCTCTTGCTGTTGGAGCTTCGGCATCCGGGTGGACGAGGCCGTGAGAGGCGGTTGGAGATACGTAGAATGGGGCGGACACCTTTGCTCCCAAGAGGGTGGTGCCGAATTCTAGATTCTCGACATCGACTAGGACTCTTGGTCGTAGGGTCCTTCGGTGGAATGCTTCGCGGTTTGCCTTTACTGTCCATTCTTCGCCCGCACCGCCTTGGATGTAGGCCCAGGCAGACTTGTCGGTCTTCCTCGACGCGGCCTCTTCGAGATCGCTTAGTATAGAGAAGCCCGCGGGTGACTCGTCTGTCATAACAATTACAGTAGATGCGGCTGGTTCTCTACTTCAATCTGAGCCTATTGCGGCCACCGTAGCTGCTATGCTATTTCTCAACGTCGCGACATTTTGGGCGACTGAAGCCGATTGGTTATAGATGCTGGACCCAGCAACCAAGACGTTGGCGCCAGACTTCACGGTTAAAGGTGCTGTTTTCGGATCGATTCCTCCGTCGACAACGATTAATGCTTTCAAGTGTCGCTGGTCTATCTCTCGCCTTAGTCGCTGAATCTTGTTGAGCTGATCTTCCATGAATCGTTGTCCTGCGAATCCCGGGTGGACGGTCATCACCTGGACACAGTCGGCGGCATCGAGGACCCTCTCCACCTCGGTGATGGGTGTCTCGGGGTTTATTGCAACACCCGCCTCAACCTTCAGCTTCTTTATCGACTGGAGAACCGCAGGAAGATCTTTACAGACTTCTTCGTGTACGATTATCCTGTTTGACCCTGCGCGTGCGAATTCTTCTAGAAAGCTGTGGGGATTATCGATCATCAGGTGAGCGTCCAAGAATAGGCCTACTGATTTTCTCAATGCCTTGACGACTCCGGGTCCGAACGTCAGGTTTGGAACGAAATGTCCGTCCATCACATCAACCTGGATGCCTTCGACCCCGGCGTCCTCTGCTTCTTTCGCCTGTTGGCCCAGCCGGGCAAAATCGGCACTCAGGATTGAAGGCTCAATCGAGATCCGTTGCTTCATACGGTCTGGCCCTTGGATTTGTAGGTCGACTGGAACTCCTGGACTAGGTCTGGATCGCCTAGATACGTTGGGACACGCTGGACGATACTCATGGGTTCAACATCGAGAATCCTACCCATTCCTGTGCTCGCTTGGCCTCCTGCTTTTTCTGTGATGAACCCGACCGGGTTCGACTCAAACTGCAACCGGTACTTCCCCTCAGGAGCATCTGTCAACTCGGGATATGCAAAGAAACCTCCCCTTGTCAGCACCTGGTTATAGTCGCCTACGAAAGACCCACCGTACCGAAGAGAGAGTTTGCGCTTCTCCAGACTCTCCACAAACTCTCGTACTTTAGGAGTCCACTTCTCTCTCAGACCGCCGATACCATAGACCGTTGGTGGCTTGGGAAGTTGGCGAATCAGACCGTCCGACATGAATCTGGTTCCTTCGGATCCTCTGCCGAGGGCTGCGAAGGTCCAGACGCCATCCTGGAGTGCAAGAACGAGCTGATGGAACGGTCCATAGAGGAAGTACATCGCAGCGTGAAGGTCCCTTCCTCTTGCAGGGAGAGGCTTCTCCCGGTAGACTCCGACTATGGTCCCTAGCAAGTTGTTGCTCTTCAGATTCGACGACCCATCCAACGGGTCGAGCACAATCGAGTATTCGCCAGCTTTTGATTCGGCAACCTCTTCCATTTCTTCAGAAGCGATTCTCTTTACAAGACCGCTTCTCAGCAGCTTCTTGGTGAAGAGATCGTTTGACCAGACATCGATCTGCAACTGCTTCTCCCCATACGGATTGATGCCTCCGGCGAATCCTAGCTCTCTCGGAATCATCTCTCGGACGAGGCTCGAGAGATCGGCGATGAGCGAGATCAGCTTGTAGAGACTCCTCTCCTCGGTCCCGATGACGTCCTTGAGCGTCTTGCCCTTCATTCGACTAACCACTTTGACATCCTTGTTTGTGTTGACTCATTTCAATTCTTTGCTGACGTTCGAGAACTCGGTCCACGCAGGCTTTGGATTTCCCTTGTTGTCGAACAGGCCAAAATGATTCTCTTGAGGCGGGAAGGATCTCCAAGCCGTGTCGATGTAGCGCCATATTCCGATTCCAGTCACACCATCGAGCCCGTGTGCCTCTCGACACGTGTCGGCGACATACTTGGCTTGACTGTCAACCGAATATCCTAGGAGTGAGGGGCCGCTGGGGTATCCTGTCTCGGAGATGATAACGGGTTTACTCAGTTTCTTCGCTACTTGGTCTGCCATTTTCAGAACCTTAGTGTTGATTGGGTGGGAGATCTTGTAGTTGGGATAGAAGTCTAAGCCGAGAATATCGCAATAGGACGAGTAGGCGCCTGGGTCCAGGACCATGGCGTCGGCCTCAAGGTTGATGATCGTTGTCGCGGACGGGTCTTCTTTGTGCACTGTATCGTTGAGCGACTGTAGAAGTTCATGTCTGAATCCGTGTTCGTGGACCCATGCTAACCCCGACCGCCATCCTCCTGCGGCGTGTTCAGCCCACCAGTTTGGCTCGTTCTCAATCTGCCAGTTCTTGATTCGATCTTTGTAGTGGCGCACCATGAGCCGGGTATGGATGGAGACTCGCTTCAGGTAGAGATCTCGGTTCGGGTCGGGCTCCAATCCCTGTGGAAGCATGCGTTCGTATCCGCAAGCTATCACCGGTACGACGCCTATGCCTAGACCGGTCAGAATATTGACAAGATCATCCATGGGCCACTGAGCGTATGATTTCTCAAGTAACTGGTCAAGCGATGTCTCTGGCACGGGGAAGGGTTCGAAATATTTCCATGGGAACCAGCATCGGACGAAGCTTACATTTGCGTCGATGAGAGTGTCAGCCAGAGCAGCTACGGCCCTGCCGGCAACAGTCGCGGGCTCCACTTCTCCGCGTCGTCCGATCTCTTGCTCATCGGCTTCATCCAGAATTTTCCCTTCGGGCAGGCTCGCCGACAATAGATGCGGAATGATTATTGATCTTGGAGGAGTTATCCCACTGTATCTCCAAGGGTCGTCGAGGTTTATGCCGAAGGAGAATCTCTTGGTCAGATCCAACAAAGATGCAAATGAGATAGCGTCATGTGGTAAAAGGCTTCGAAGCCGAGGCTAGACGATCTGCGGTCCGTCCATCGTTGGATTGAATTGTGATTCCAAGGGATGCCGATTGTAGCTGTACCGTCAATAGTATGTGCTCAGATACCTAACCCATTTAAGATTCCAGACACGTCGCACCTACTTACAGGGCCACCGGAAGATGTTTTCAACCAGCCAGCAAGCTCCAATGGGAAACCGTTCAACCCTAATCACAATTGGGAAGAACGGCGAGTTGCGGCATCTCTTCTGGCCAAGCCACAATTATCCGCAACACGTTCGCGGATCCCTCCCCGGGATTTTAGCCGGCCGAAATGGTAACGAATCCTTCAGCTGGTTGACAGACGATCCTTGGATACGGAAACAGCGATTTCTTCCTGATAGCACGATTCTCGAAACAAGTTTTGCCAACCCAGACGGGATACAGGTGAAGGCCACCGATCTCGTTCTGCCAAGCAAGGACGCTCTGGTCCGGATTTTCGAAGTGGTCAATGGGGGTAGCGAGGCTTTGAAGATCAGTTTTCTCTATTACAACGATTTCGACATCGCGGAGACACCGTCGGGCGATGCTTGCTATTATGATGAGAGATCTGACAGTGTCGTTTCGTATAAGCGACATTACTGGTTTGCGTATGGGGCGGACAAGCCCTCGTCCCAACACCAGTGCGGAGTACATGAGGAGGGCTCGGACGCTTTTGTTGATGCGAAAGATGGTCATCTGGGTGGAAACTCTCTAGCTCTGCATGCGGGTGTGAAAGGAGTAAATTCCTGTCTGAAATGGAATCTCGGCGATCTACCTCAAGGTGCGAGGGAGCAGCTTGTCCTTCTGATGACTTTCGGCCACAACAAGCAGCAGGCCCTCGACATCCTTGAAGAGGCCAGGCAGAGTTCGCTCGCAGAGATGGTCAACGATGTGAATCGATCCTGCCAGGACTGGCTGAGAAGGAACAAAGCTACGGTGGTCCAGGAACATTGGAGGGAACTGCTTCGAAGATCCTTACTCACCCTCCAGACGCTCGTCTCTCCTGACCTTGGAGGAATAATCGCAGCCCCAACTCTGGAGCCTGACTATCGCTACGTCTGGTCGAGAGATGGGACGTACGTCGCTTATGCTCTGGATCGTTGTGGTTACAATCACGACGCGGCAGCTTTCTATCAATGGTGCAAGGAAGTCCAACAGCCCGATGGCGGTTGGGCCCAGAGATACCACGTTGAAAAATCTCCGGGTCCCTCATGGGGAGAACAGGAGGATCAGTGCGCAACTATTCTCTGGGGAATCGGCCAGC
Source organism: Bathyarchaeia archaeon (assembly GCA_035637575.1). Classification (GTDB taxonomy): domain Archaea; phylum Thermoproteota; class Bathyarchaeia; order 40CM-2-53-6; family 40CM-2-53-6; genus 40CM-2-53-6. The sequence goes on along the minus strand of DASPWY010000180.1, from coordinate 3,279 downwards.
ACCATACTTTGACGAGGGACGAGGAGTTTCTCGCTGACATGTGGCCGACAGTGAAGAAGGGCGTCGAGCACCTCCTACGAAATAGGGAGGCTGACACGGGCCTTGTAGGACCCTCCTTTGACCTTTGGGAAGAAAAACAGGCTCTTCACACATACACGAACGCAGCTGCCACAGCTGCTCTAAGAGAGAGCGCTAGAATCGCTTCAACCCTCGGTTACGAAGTGCTATCCAACGCATGGTCAAACGAGACCAAGAATCTGCAGACTGCAATCGTCAAATACCTGTGGGACGAGCAGAGCGGCCGATTCTTGAAATCAGTCAAACCCCATGACTCTTCCATAGACACTGCAATCCTCGGCCTCACCTATCCGTTCAGAGTTCTTGAACCGGACGATCCACGAATCCTCAGTAGTTCTCGGCAGATCGAGAACGCGTTCACCTACGCTTCCGAAGGGATCGGGCGGTACCCGGGCGACACGTACCATGGAGGAAATCCATGGTTCATAACAACCCTTTGGATGGCGCTCTACCGTTGCCAGCAGGGAAATTATGAGAAGGCGAAGACCCTCATCGAATGGTGCGTGAAACACGTCGACGAGTTGCAACTCTTCGCCGAACAGGTTCACAAGGACAATGGAGAGCCAATATCCGCGTCGCCACTCGCCTGGTCTCACGCCATGTTCATTCTAGCGCTATTGGATTACAGAGGAGCTTAGAGCCGCGTTCCCCCGAACACGGTTCTGCATCCATCTCGTACGAAAGAAAAGAAACTCGGGAATTCCGAAGTGGGAATTAGATAATTCGTCGGATTCTACTTCTTACTCTTCTTTTTAGGCTTAGCTCGCGTCCCGAATTCACCGTATCATACATAAGCTGACTTTTAAATATAAATCTATTGTATTCTAGGGATGATTTCCAAACTGATAACTATTCTGGGATTGTTTACCCAAAATTACCGTATTTCTCTCACTTTCTAACTTGCGCTACGCATACATCCGATTTTCGGAGAATAAGTTCCTCAGGATTCGCAGGGTACGGTCGGTGAATTCAGTCTTTTCTCAGTATTCACATCTCAATGTCAAATATTCAGAACTGAGCTGTCAGACATGTGCTCCGCAATTTGAGCAGTTTTGACTCGTCTCAAGATTCAACGCACCACAGTATTTGCATCTGACTTTGACGATCTCCCTGAGAACCTCCGTATGGGTCGAAGTGGGGTCAGGTTTCTTCTCGAACCCGCCCATCGTTCCCACCATGACCAGCATGATTCCGATCAGCATGATGAAGAACGAGATCCCTATGGCGAAAAAATTCGCTGTATCCAGCACAACGACCAAGACTGAGAAGACGAGCAGGAACACCCCAGTGAAGCTCGTCATCTTGGTGTTCGCCGCTCTGGATTGTTTTGACAACGATAACCCGCACCACGTGCAGCGGCGTTGAATTGATGCCGTTACTTGTTGGTATTTTGAACAGTTACAATCGACGAAGACGAGCAAGTTCTACGGTTGAAGAAGATCCACGATTAGGAGCTATGGCGCCGTTTCCGGAGTCCTCTCACTAAACTTCCGCCGCGATAGACGAAGAATGTTGATGCCCAGATGGTGTAGCGAACGTTTAGGACCCAGACTTGCGGAATAGCAGATACCAGAAAAATGATTGCGACGACAATCTCAAGGTTACGACTAAGTTTGTATTTTCTCAGAAGATCGGGGGCTACTAGCTTCCTTTCCTCGGATGCGAGAATGTGGGTAAACAGAGCTAGGATCCCATAGATGATGCCTATATCCAAGGCGTAGATGGAAGACGCAACGTCGTGCAGCTCGGTAAAGGTTTGTGGAGGACTGAGAAAGAACGGCAGAATGTTGAACAGGTAGGGCTCCAGAGCAACAAGGAAGAGAAGGATTGTATTGAGGACACGGGTCCAAGCCGTCTGAACGGGTAGGACCGACATTACTTCCGTGAAGCGGAACCAGATTTGGATCAGGATCAGGAAACTGAAGCCGAACCCGGCGATGGCCCGGTAGAGGTCTCTTGGGTCTGTGGGCTGTTTGCTGATAAGGACGATTGCGCCTATCGATAGAGCCAGGCCGAAGACAAGATCAGTGAGAGATTCGATTCGAGGCTGCGGACGTTGATCCGGCTGAGGCATGGCGCATTCAGCTATCGTTTGGAATTGGGATAAGGATAAGAGGACTGGGGTTCCTCTTGTGAATGGTTTTCGACGTGTTCCGATGTGCCGTCTGTGGATCGGTAGGGCTGAACTCTGGAACCTGTGGAGTTTGTGGTGGAGTTGTACGCGACATTCGCGAAGATACTTCTGGGTCACTGACTACTTCTGGGAGCATCGTCCGAAGGCGAGTCGCTGGTCAGCGGGTCCGACCGTTCTGGACCGGGACGAAGATTGTTGCGTCGATTGTAGTTGTCGTGGTCGCCGTCTCCAGTGTGGGTGCTGGATTGTATATCTCGGCTCGCCCGTCAGGTCCCTCTTGTCGGAATCTTGCGTTGAACTATCCTTCGTGTAATAGCTGCTACTCAAAGGAGACATACAACCTGTCAGCGGACACTTGTATCTGCACAAGCGGAGCTGTCAATCCGCCCGCATGCAACCGGTTTTGTGCCAATAACGCGATTAATCCTCCAAATTGCGACCGCTGCCCTGATAATCATACAGATGTAGTCTGCCCACCAAGCTTGCCCCTGAAAACTTCTCAAGTGGAAAGAACCACGAATTCGACTCCTCGCTTACTATCTATTGAGGTGTGAAGACCTGAGGATCTTTCCCGATCTCAGGTATGTTGCGCTTGAATCTTGGGAAGAATCGAGCGAGTAGGATTCCGTATGCTAGGTATGCTACAAGTCCGATTACTACTGAGATCGTGTCGTATAGGAGGCCGAACTCGGACCCGAAACTGGATAGGCTGAGCAGTATCCAGAGAATCACACCGAACACGATTCCACGGATCCGAAGACTACTACCCTTCAAGTATCGATCATTTACTCTCGCGAAGATTAGGCCAAGTATAGCGCCGCCGATGACTCCTGCAAGAAACACGTCTACGGCTAGTACGTAGATTGTCGCAGCTGCTAAACTTTCAATCGCACTCGTCGGCGCTAAGGGAGTGCTTTCGAATGTTCTTCCGATAACGTCGTAGTTCTGAGCAAGTAGAAAATTCCCTACCGCCGCAATGCTTCCCGAGATAATTCCGGCGGCTATGCCTGCTCTCGCCGCTTCGAATGCAGAAATGATCAGAATTATTCCGATCGCGGCCAGTACCA
>DASPWY010000179.1:0-33055 GCA_035637575.1 Bathyarchaeia archaeon | reverse complement strand
TGAACTGACCACTGGGCTCGACCCGGAAGCGAGGCGCGAGACGTGGACACTCATAGAGAGCATCAGGGACCGCGGCGCAACCGTGATACTCGTGACCCACTTCATGGACGAAGCTGAGAGACTGTGCGACCGCCTCGCCCTCATCAACCACGGCAAGCTCATAGTGCTGGACACGCCCGAAGCCATCGCGGCACAAGCGGGAGGAAAGAGAGTGCGCTTCGTTCCGTCCAAGCCTGTCGACGACAAGACAATGTATGCAATACCTGGCGTGAAAGAGATAGAGAGGAAAGAAGCCTACGTTACCGTCATCGGTGCCGGCGACCTCGCAGCGTCCGTCATCGACTCTCTCACGAGGATCGGAGTGCACGTCTCTGACATTGAGGCGAGAGGAGGAAATCTTGACGACGCGTTCGTGAAGCTGACCAAGGACCACACTTCTAAGGTTCAGGAAAGACCTCAATCATGACTTCGACACTAGGCGACTCGAAGGACGGCCGATTCCAAGGTCACTTTGCGGAACTCCTCAAGGTCGAGGGAAAGCTCGCCCTGCGAGAACCTGCGGGGTTGGCGATGGGAATGGGTTTTCCAATCATCCTGCTCGTGATATTCGGCCTCATTGGAATAGCAGTCCCAGGGAACGTCGCTGGTACGGGCCACACAGTCTTGGACATTTACGTTCCAGTAATCATGGTTGTTGGATTTATTTCCCTTGGAATCAGTTCTTTGCCCGTTACCTTGGTGAGGTATCGGGAGATGGGTTGGCTGCGAAGAGTCTCAACGACTCCAACGCCTCCTTCAAGACTGCTCGCAGCTCAATTGACTCTCAACCTTGTGCTTGCCTTGGCGACAATCTTGATTGTCATCTTTGGAAGCGAATTAGTCTTCGGGGCGACGCTTGACGTAGGTATTCCGTATTTTGTTCTCTCAATCGTTCTCTCGATTTCGGTCATGTTTTCTCTTGGCTTGGTTGTTGCAGCCCTGGCTCCATCACAGACCATTGCAAGCGCCTTGTCTGGAGGGTTGTTCTTTCTCTCGCTTTTCCTCTCGGGTCTCTGGATTCAACCTGCCACCGTGGGTGGGCCATTGGCGACGATCATGTACTATTCTCCGTCTGGCGCGGCCGCTCAGGCCTTACTCCATTCGGTCTTCAATGCTGCTCCGCCTGTTACCGCTGTAGCTACGATGGTCGTTTACACAGGCTTCTTCGCATTCATAGCTACGCGTTACTTTCGCTGGGAGTAACGCGTTTCCCTGCACGAGCCAACCCAGCTCGGATGCCCTCGATCGCCCCACGCCAGCGCGGATCTCTCAATCATGTCGGGGGCCCAGGTTAGCAATCTACAAGCTAGTCAGTCCTGAAGAGGAGGACATCCCTGTTTAGCTAGGGTCCTAGACCCCAGAGTCTACCATAAACCCGTTAAACAAGGCGCTAACCGGGCGGAGACCCGGGCGATGATTCATCCCGAGGACTAGGGTGCTAGTCGAATACAGCGCACTCATACTCTGGACCCTCACAGCGATCACAATCGTCCTCCTCGCCCCCGGCTCGATCTACGTAATAGCAGTCTCGACATTCGGTGCTATCATAGCAGCCTCCTTGCTGATCGCTTGGGCTGCCGAGGCTTCAGAATCCTCAATCAGCAGAGGGCTAGCCCTAGCGATTGTGGCGATAGTCCAGACCATACCGGAGTATTTTGTTGAGGGCACTATTGCCTGGAAGGCGGGAAAAGAACCCGCCGTCTGGCTACACAACGTCATTGCCAACTTCACGGGCGCCAATCGACTGCTAACAGGATTCGGCTGGCCGCTAATCCTCCTGACTCTGATAATCCAAAGACGGAGGAACGGTCAGCAAGGAGCATCTACGATTGCGCTGCGAAGGGAACAGAGCATCGAGGTAGTTTTCATGCTTGGAGCTTCACTGTACTATGTCTGGGTCCTGATAGAACAAGAGCTAACGATTTTCGACGCAATAGTTTGGGTCGGGATTTTCGTCGCGTACATGTGGATGCTCGCGAGACTTCCCAGAGGAAAAGAGGGTGCAGAAGAACCTCTTCTAGGTCCGAGCCGTGCCATAGTCGAGATCAAATCGCCGAGAAGGAAGATCGTAGCGATTTTAGGCCTGTTTCTGTTCGCTGGCTTGACGTTCGTTCTAATCACCGACAGTTTCGTGACTTCGATTCAGAACATTGCGCAATTGTTTCTGGTCGGTCTCCTCGGTTCTGGAGCGGTCTTCTTCACGATTCAGTGGATTGCCCCGGTTCTCTCCGAGTTCCCCGAGAAAGTGACCGCGTTCAACTGGGCCAGACAGATCACCTTAGCCCCGCTGGCTCTCTTGAATTTCATTTCGTCCTCAGTAAACGAGCTGACGGCATTGGTCGCGCTGATCCCTGTGGTGTATTTCGTTAGCAGTGCGGGAGCAGGGTCTATCCCGTTGGGACAACTTCAATGGATAGAAATTTTCTTGACGATGAGCCAATCACTGTACGCGTGCGCCGGCCTCCTAGATCTGACCTATGATATTCAGAATGCTCTTGTTTTGCTAGTTTTCTGGGTCATCTCTACAGCCGTAATTGAGGCTCGTCTGCTGGTCGCAATACTCTTTCTAGTCTTTGCTGCGTGGGAGACTCTGCGAAGCCGCAGACGTATCGTCGTGTTCAGTGCGTTCCGAGAAACACTTAGGAAAGGCGTCTTTCGCAGAACCTGAATTCGGCAATCAGAAAAACCGGGCTTGTCAGGTGAGCCTGTTTAGGGTCTTCTCCACTTCAGCCTCAGCGTTGTCGGCTCGAATGAATATCGGCACGTTCTCCATTCCGGTTGCTATGAAGCTGGATAGGAGCCACTCGCCGGGAGCAAATTCAAGCGTTTTCTCAAGGATCTGCTTGTCGATAGTGAAAGTATCGCTGACGACCGTCCTGTCATAGGGTCGAGGTAGGGTTCCAACGAAGTAGGTGTGCAACTGTTGGAGCGCGTTCGTGTTGAGATAAGCTATCCTCTGGGTTGCCAAGCATCCCCCCAGGCCGTATTTTCGACCTTGCCTGAGCAGCGTCTCAACAACCTTCGAGCAGTCCTTGTCTATGCCTGATGAGCCTCCAAGGTCTGGGACGAATTCCTGTGCTTCGTCGAACACGAAGAGGACGTAGGGTTTGACCTTGAACGAACGTTTTCGACGGTGCAGGAACTCTCGTGCTAGGTCGACGACTAGTTCCTTGATGACGTAAGGGTCTGATATGGAGATGCAGGTGAGCCGTGTTTCCTTCTCAACAAGTTCCCGTATTCCTTCAATGTCCAATCCTCCGGTTGTCCGCTTCTCCTTTTCGGCTCGTTTGAGATTGTCGATGAGTGTCAGTCGACTGGTAGCCCAAGCGTATACTCCGCTCCTGTCCGAGATCTTGTACTCGTCAACTGCACCGCGCCCCCATTCGTCGAGTTGTTTGATGAACTCCTCGTCAATGGGCTTGGAGTCGGTCATCCCATGCTCGGACTTGTAATCGACCACATCTTGGCGAATCCGGTCTAGCGCGTTGACATAGTGGGGCTTGTCCAGGCTCTCGTTTCGCTGCCTGTTGAGCTCTTCCACAATGTCCCCGTATGTCGGGACCTTGGATTCAGGTTTGAGATAGTAGGTGATCTTCTTCTGGCCGAAGATCCGGGCAAAGACTTTGCGCACTCGATCGTCCTCCTCGTACTCCCGAGGCTTCACCACACTTGCGTAGAACTGTTCTGCATTTGTAACAGGATTTTCCAGTATTATCTTGGACGGGATCTTGTCGTCCGCAAAGAGATCCATTAAGAGGAATGGATATTCACTCGAGATGTCGAATACGATGACTTTCACTTCGGGCTGATGGATGAGTAGTCTGCGGAGAATGTTCGAAAGAAGGTTGGATTTTCCTGCGCCGGTGAAGGCGAAGATTCCGAAGTGGTATCGGACCATTGCCTCGAAGTCTAGGTAGATGGGAATCTTCTCATCCATCGCCTCGAACATCTGTATGGTGCCGATTCTGGGATCCTTGTAGGCATCGCTAGTTGTTGTTTTCGCGTTGAAGCCGAGCTTTGCTAGTATCCGTTGGTTGTACATGTGACTAATCATGTCCCGGTTGAGGATCGCTGCCTCGGCGGCGATGACCGGATAGGTGAAGCCTTTCTCGTACTTGGGCTCGTTATCTCCGTTGAGAACCAGATCGTAGTTGATGGGTAGCGCGCTGATCTGGACCATCATCGTGGACTTGTCGCTTGTGTCCCAGTCCTTGACGGATTGCTGTATGATCTCGAACTGCATAGGATAGTAGCTGTGTTCTGAGAGACCTTTGAGTCCATAGTGTTCTGGCCAGACTCTGGATATGACCATCAGTGAATGCCGCTGGTCCTTCGGGTTTGACTTGAAGTTCCTAACGGCTACGAGCATTCCTTCCTCTATGAGGCCCATGATGTCCTTGTGATATTCGACCTTGATCCGGCATTCGTACCTGGAGGAGATCCCTGTGAGTTCGTGGGTCGCTGCTGGCATGAAGGCGGGTGTTACGGCGGCGAGACGTGCTTTGAATCGTCCGTTGAAGTCGGTGAAGTATCTAGAAGCTTTCTCTTCGAGCACTCTCAATCTCGCTCCTTCGCTCTCGGAATGTGCTCATGTAGAATACGAAGTGTCGTAGTTTGGGACTGTTCATGAGCCATTTGCCGGTGGTGTCGATGATTTTACGCATCTCTTCGTTGTGCCATTTGGCCACCTTGTCTGCGATGAATAATGGCTTGTTGTGGCCGAATAGTTCGGGGATGCTGTTGCTTGTCATAGATGCTAGTGTCAGAATGACGAGTTCCTGGATCGAGTTCGTTATCTCGTTTGTCTGAAACATGATGGGTCTGATAGGTTCGTCAGCGCTACCGTATGAGTGAGCGAAGCCGATTCGGGAGTCGGGTCGCAAGTCAAACTCAGGATACGCTAGCCTATCGAGGAGGAGGACGTTGCTTCTAAGCTGAGGATCATAGGCGGTCTGTGAAAGTTGAATGTAGCTCTTTAGGAACAAGCGCTCGGGCGTAATCTTGTTGCGTATGGCTCCCCCGACGTAGCCTTTCCTCTTCTGAAAGTCGGGCACGATCATTAGGAAGGCAGAGTCGTATTCTATCAGTGACCAAGGAACAGGGATGGAGTCGTGGTTGAACACGCTGAGTGTTTGGAGAAGCATGCGATCAGTGTTCGGTATGCGCGACAGTTGTTCCTGGCTCAGCTCCGATTTCCAAAGATCGTTGGAGACCATTACTGGTAGGACGTGATTCTTCAGGTCTCGAGCCGCGGTATCTTTCGTTAATCCTAGCAGGAGAATGCGTTTCTTCCAGCATTCTTCGACCAGGAGGTTCAGTGTAAAGAGTGTGAGAAACGCCAGGTCCTGTGTTGTAAGCCAATGAAGGTCCCCCTTCTTCATTACTCGGAGAGGGTTCTGTTTCGGCTGCTCTTCGAACATCCTGTGACCGAGGGTCTCTACAAGCTTACGAATTCTAGGCCAGGTCTTTCGGTATCGATCCTTCAGTGAGAAGGTTCCGACAGTTTCTTCGAGGAATCCTTCCTTGACAGATTTCTCGAGGAATCGCTGGACGCGTTTCTGTCTGTCATCCTCCTTGATTCCGAGTTTCGGACAGAGCGCCGCGAGGGTTAGCGGGCCGCTCTTTTCAATCTCAAGAAGACATCGATATCTGAGATAGTCACCTCGTGCGGGCGGTAAGTCCAGTAGAGGATTATCCAGGCGATGCCTGGCATACGCGAGATCATTTACGTCTAGTGGGATGCCGTCTACCTCGAGCCCGAAGAGGGCGCCATTGGTAGTCCAGAGTTTTCTTCTTGAAGTATCATAGATTAGACTTGCAAGCATAGTTGCAAGACTTCTGTCCAAGAGGAGGATTCTCGGTCCGTTCTCTTCGCGTGCGAGTCGATATGCCAAGTAGAATTCGGAGAAGGTCATGATCCAGTTGGCGACTGTGGAATTGTTTGCAATCGCCTCGTCAGTAAGAGGTCTTGTAAGCGAGATTTCCGAGACCTCGCCCGGCTGTATGAAGCTCTGGTCTATCTCAGGGACTTCGTTCACGTATACTGGGACGCAGCTGGATAGCGCTCGGCCGCTCTTGAGAAAGTGGTCCTCGTACTCGACTGTCGGTGGCCCGTTGTCGGCGTATCTTATCGTACCGCGGGCTGCGTAGGACCCTCCGAAGAAGACGACGAGGTCGAAGAGAGGACGAGCATAGTCAGTCCCGTCAACAGCTGCGAACGAGACTTTGTCGGTTCCAAAAAACTTCCTCGCGGTCTCATGAGCGGATTTCGGATCAAAGTTTGACTTAATGATGCTGGCGAAGACCCGCTCATACATCCCTTCTAGGGTCTCGAAGCGCGCTCGGTACCCTTCTATTTGATCCATAGCACCGTTCTGGAGGAGAGTTCCGGCTCTTTCGATGGCGGAACTAAGAGACGATGAGGGAGGATCAGTTTTCTCTAATGTAGCCAAGATGTAATCGGGCTCGACCGGCGGCCTATAAAGATGGGACTCCCCGCCGTAAGTTCAGCCGTTGAAAGTGCTCATGAAACTATTATACGAATGATTTCGTTCGACCTGTTGATCCCCTGGAGGAAGTGCGGCGGTGAAGCGCGGGTACGTCGTGATCTTCGCGCAGTTTGGACTCATCGTCTTCTTCGTGTACGGTCTCTCTGCAGAGTATAGGTCCAATGCCTACCAGCAAGATTGGATCTTGCGCAAAGCGCCGTGGCTGCAATATTTTGTGAACGGCTATCTGGCGGCGATGCTTCTCGGAGTTTTCATTGGTGGAGGGGTGCTGTTAGCCGCAGATTATTGGCGGAACAAAAACAAGAAAAGTTCGCTAAGAACTGTAGGTTAGCGAGAGGCTAGAGCGATACGCTCTATCTCGTCGCGCTTCTTGACTGAGGCGCTCTTCGGGTCACGTGCTGCGGCAAGAATCAACTCATCGGCGAGGCATTCGTCAACCGTTTTGGGGTTGTTGTGAGATGCTTGACGCGACAAGTTCGTAATGTATCTCAGGGCGATGTCTACTCTCCGCTGGGGAGCGATGTCTACTGATATTGGGTAGACGATGCCTCCGTAGGCGATTCTTGTTACATCCTCAGCTGGCGCGGCGTTCTCGATTGCTCTAACGAGTATCTCGATCGGGTTCTTCTTGGTCCTGATAGCGATGATGTCCATGGCGTTTTTGACAATGCTACTCGCTCGCGCTTTGGCCCCGCCTGCGACGCCCGGCCTCATCATGTCGTCGATTAGACGCTCGACAATGTTGATGGTTGACTTGCGGAACCGTCCATGTTCGTGGCGGCCACTAGTGTGAGGAAGAAGGATGGGTCTTGTAGATATGTAGCGCTTGAGTCCAGGGTCGTTGGCCTCTATTCCGGCCGACTGCCACTTGCCGAACACCTTGACTTCCGGCAGTTTTTTCAGTTCTTTGCTCAAGCGAACCCAGCGTTATCCAAAACCAGCGGGTCCCATCATTTTAAACATTCCCGGGCGAATTAGTCTTTCAGAGTCGAAAAGATTGATAGGCGGGACCCTTCTCGCCTGCTTCTGGTCTAACTCTTGACTGTTACTGAGATGCTTGAGAAGCCGACTATTAGTAAGACTCAGTTCCCTATCGAATCCCTCCTGTCAGCCCGGTTGCTACTTGAACCTCAGATCGTGGGCGATCGGATCTATTTTCTATCTGACTTAGCAGGCACGCTTAGTCTGTATTCTATCGCCAGCAGTGGAAGCATCCCCGAGCCTCTACTCCCAGGCGGGCTAGCATTGGTGAATCCTCACATAATGCCTGGCGACAACTTCCATGTTCTCCCTAAACTTGGCAAGGTCTTGGTCATGATTGACAAGTTGGGGGACGAGAATTATCAGCCAAACCTGATCCCCCTTGGCGGAGGCATACCTGAGCCACTCTTCGGAAACAAGTATCGGGACGAGCAGATAGCATGCGTCCACTGCGACAAAGAGAAAAACATCGCCTACTTCTTCCGAGACAATCGTAAGACCCCGGACATCGAATGTCTCATGGTAAACCTGGAGACTGGCGAAGTCAAATCTCTTGGCACAAGCATCTATGGCAACGCTTGCAACGGTGTGAGTTCCGACCACTCTACCGTGATTCTGGCGGATGGATACACAGCCGGGGATGTAGTCTTGTACTATTGGAAGGAAGGAATGACCACGAGGAAGCTGCTCTATGGAGTTCCTCTCGACCAGCGAGACGGAAAACAGGTTCCTCTGACGGGCATAGGCTGGTGTAGTTTTGTCGATAACAATAAGGGACTATTTTTCGAATCGACCATTTTTCATGACAATGGCGGCCTCACGTATCTCTCGCTGGACGATCCTTCGAAACCCATCGATGTACCGATCAAGGGATTGCGACACTCCGGCGTGGGCGAAATGGCCGGTGTGAGAAGGGTGAAGGGCGACGTGTTTGTCCTGGAATACAATATCGATGGCGCTTCATGGGCCTATGAAGGACGATTTCACAGTGGAACGCCTCCAACCTTCGAAGTCGAACGAGTACTCATTGGAAACCAACCTCTATCGGACGGCGTAGTCCTGGGACTTGAGTGGCAGATCAAGAACGAAAAACCCCTGCAAGCCGAATACGTCTTCTCGTTCACCAAAGCCAACAGTCCATCCCAGATCTATCACATCCCGATAGGAGAGAAAGTTGCGGCAGAGCGTCTTTCCAGCGAGAAGGTTCTGGGCATTCCTGATGAGTATCTTTCCGCTGGCGAAGATGCTAGCTACACTTCGTTTGACGGATTAAGAGTTTCTGCCCGGCTCTACTTGCCTTCTTCCAAACTCGGCTACAAGGGTCCGAGACCTCTAGTCGAGTATGTCCATGGGGGTCCTCAGGGACAGGAGAGGCCAGATTTTACCTGGTTCTCGATGCCGCTCATTCAATATCTGACCCTCAATGGGTTCGCAGTTTTTGTTCCGAATGTTAGGGGAAGCACTGGGTACGGCATGCGTTACATGAAGTGGGTTGACAAGGACTGGGGCGGGAAAGACGTTCTTGACCACGTCGAGGGTCTCAAACGCCTAGAGAAAGACCCGAGGATCGATTCCAAGCACCGAGGTGTCGTGGGAAGGTCTTATGGAGGATACATGACCTTGACGCTAGCCTCGAGACATCCTGAGTTATGGAAGGCAGCCGTTGACATGTTCGGTCCTTACGATCTTCCGACCTGGGTATCGCGTATCCCCCCGACCTGGCAGACATACTTCCGACTGTCGCTCGGGGATCCGGTGAAGGACAAGGACTTCCTTGTCGAACGGTCACCGAAGACCTACATGAACCAACTATCCGCTCCTCTCATGATTCTTCAAGGAAAGCACGATCCGAGGGTTCCTGAACCCGAATCAGCCCAGCTCGTGAAAGACCTCCGCGAGGGAGGCGTGAACGTAGACTATGTGGTCTACGAAGACGAAGGTCACGATGTGCTTCGGTTCAAGAACAGAGTCCACTGCTACAATGCGATAACAGAGTTCTTCCGCAAGAACCTAGGAAATTAGATTCCACATCACTGGCAGGATGAATTATCCTCTAGATTATTTTTTGTGCTGCAAATTGCCGATTCCTGCGCACTGAACCGTCACGCTTCGTTACCGATGGCTGAGTCTTGCTGAGGTCGTTCTCAAGAACTGATTCCGTGCGATGGGCAGACCTGACTTTTCGATTACGCTGTGCGTAGTCCCACCTTGGATTCTGACTAGTCAACAATGGCTGAAATTCTAGTCTGGCTTCGTCTCGGCCTACATTCCGCCCATCATGCCAGGCGGCATGCCACCCATACCGCCACCCATGCCCGGAGGCATTCCTCCAGGAGGACCGCCAGCGCCACCGCCGGATCCACCGCCCTTTGATGCGATTACGTCGTCGACCCTAAGCAACATTGTTACGGCTTCTGTAGCTGATCTTACAACTTGTTTCTTCACTCGCAGCGGCTCAACAATGTTCAGCTTCCACATGTCAGCGGTCTTTCCGGTGTACACGTTGACTCCGAACCATTTGTTAGCCGGAGTGTTGTGTTTAGCTCTGAGATCAACCATTATGTCGATGGGATCTATTCCTGCGTTCTGAGCGATGGCAACGGGTATCGCTTCCAAAGCGTCCGCGAAGGCTCTGATCGCGAGCTGCTCCCTCCCACCAGCTTTGGTCGCGAAATCTTTCAGTCGCTTGGAAAGCTCCGCTTCGGGGGCGCCTCCGCCCGCGACTATCTTGCCATCCTCAAGCGCATTCCTGACTACGCAAAGCGCGTCGTGCAGGGATCTTTCCGCCTCGTCCACAACATGCTCTGACCCGCCACGTATCATTATTGTTACTGCCTTCGGATTCTTTGCCTCCCGAACATAGACGAGTTTGTCGTCACCGATCTTCACTTCTTCCACAAGTTTGGCTTGACCTAGACTTGCCTTTGAGAGATCTTTCAGTGTGCCAACGGGGCTTCCGCCTGTTGCCTTTGCCAGTTTCTCCATGTCTCCGCTACTCACGTTTTTCACGGTGAGAATTCCCTTTTTCGCTAGAATTGATAGGACTTCATCGTCAGCTGCCTTCTCCGTGAATAGAACGTTCGCACCGCTATCGGCGACTTGTTGAGCCATCGCATTGAGAAGATTCTCTTCCTCTTGAAGGAAGAGCTCCATTTCCTCAGGCCTGTTTATGTTGATCTTTGCGTCCATCTCTGTCTTTTCAATTTCCAGCTTGGCATTGAGTAGCGCGATCTTGGCGTTGCTTACGCTTCTAGGCATTTGAGAATGGGCGATTTCCTTGTCGATGACGATGCCGCTGACGAGTTCAGTGTCAGAGAGGCTCTTTCCATGCTTCTTCATCACTTTGATGAAGTCGATATCTGCAGTAATCTTGGTCCCACTCTTTTCCATCACATCTTTCACAGCCTCGACGGCCAAGTCCGCGAAATGCTCCTGTGAGCCAAAAATTCCTTTCGTGTTAAGGGATGTGAGGGCGATCCGTTTCAATTCCTCATCATCGTCGGGCTTAATGCTGACGCCTAGATCGTCAAGAATTTCTTGAGCTTTCTCTGCGGCGGCTCTGTAGCCGTCTATGATTACGTTAGGATGAACATCTCGATCCAAGAGTCCTTCAGCACCGGAGAGTAGCTCGCCAGCTAGAACGACAGCGGTTGTGGTTCCGTCTCCTACCTCGCTGTCCTGAGTCTTGGCGACCTCAACAAGCATCTTGGCTGCAGGATTCTGAACATCCATCTCCTTCATGATGGTTGCACCGTCATTCGTTATGACGATGTCTCCTATGCTACCGACCATCATCTTGTCCATGCCGCGCGGGCCGATGGTTGAACGGACGGTTTCGGCCAGGACCTTGGCGGCCATGATATTGCTCCTCTGAGCATCCTTCCCTCTAGATCTCTGGGTGCCTTCTCTCAGGATAATGATTGGTATTTCCGACATGTTAGATCAAATTCCGAGGGGAAAGGGGGCCAATTCATTCCGAGATAAACCATACGCCAGCCTAGTCCCTGAAAGATGCCCAGGCGGCAGGTTTGGCGGGAGACGGGCGGACAGTTGACCGGCTAGAATCTTTCTTGGTCGCGTAGGACATTGCAGTACCCAGAGACGAAGCGGCTTATTTCGCCCGTAACCGGGTCGTAGCTGTGACGCTCAGCGTTCCCGATGTCCCTGCCATAGACGTGTACGCTAAAAGTGGGTCTCAGGGAGATGTTGTCGACTCGATGTATGCCTTTGTGACCGAGCACTGTCACTTGTCCCTTCTTGTGGATCCTCTCGCTGACCGGTTCAATCTTGGCGAGTCTCGGATTTGAACCGTCGTCAGTTCTACGGAAGAGCGCTTCTCGTTCTTCCCCTTCATAGACTCCTATCAAAGCCCAGGTGAGGTGGTCGTGAATCGGGGTAGTTTGGCCGGGGTGCCAGACTCCGCCGATGATTGAATACGCTTCGTCCTCTGGCATTTGGAGAAGATTCATCGCGAACCGGTCTTTGCGGGGAGTGAAGGCTTTAGCTGGGACGGAAGCCGGCGAGCTTACGAGCTTCTCAAGGACGGGTTTGAGATGCAGAAGGGTTTCGGACTCAGACGAATATTCTCTGATCATACCATCGACATCTTGAATGAACTCTTGAAGAACGTACCCCTCACTCTGCACGGCCTACACCCTTCGCGTCGCGCAATAATAGATTACTGCTGCGACCTCAGACCGACCAATACCTCTAACAATGAGAGAGTCAGACTACGGTTGGCCGGCTATCCTTGACGCGAAGAGGGAGTGGTTCGGGTTCTTTTCGGATTGGGAAGATTCCGCCTGACTCTATGGTGAGGGCTGTATATTCTCACGGTGGCAAATGGAACCCTGGGCTTGTTCTTGGTCCGGGAATTGGCAGAGATACGGCCGTCGTGAGGCTTGGGAAGAAGCTCGTTGTTTTGACGGCCGACCCGGTCACTGGGACGACGAAGCACATCGGTGAACATTCCGTTCACATCAACGCCAACGACATCGCCGCGACTGGAGCTAAGCCAGTATGGTACGTCTGTACGCTGCTTCTCCCGCCGGGCACTAGTGAGAAGGCTCTAGCGAGAATAATGAGCGGAATAGATCAGGCGTCACGAAGTCTCGGAATCACGGTCGCGGGCGGACACACCGAGGTGACCCGGGGTCTGGACAGACCCCTCATTGCGGGATTCATGGTCGGTGAGATTGGAGGCAAGGTCCTCAGCTCGGCAAACATGCGTATTGGTGACTGGATATTGATGACGAAGACTGCGGGGATAGAGGGGACTGCGATCCTCGCATCTGAATACTTAACACGACTGACGGGGATGAAACGCGAGACGATCCGGAAGGCTCAGAGTCTCGCGAAGCACATCAGCATAGTCGAAGAAGCAATGGGCATCTCGAAGATAGCGGGGGTCCACGCCCTGCACGACCCGACTGAAGGCGGAGTCTTGAACGGTTTGTGGGAATTGGCTGAAGCTTCAGGTTTGGGAATAGAGGTTTGGGCTGATCGGATTCCTTTGGCGACGGAAACCTCGAAGATTTGCTCGGAACTACATTTGGATCCGTTGAAGCTGATGAGTTCTGGATGCCTGCTTGTAGCAGTGGGACCAAACAGTGCAGGACGAGTCATGAAATCTCTGAGGAATCGGGGAATAAAGGTCTCCGAGGTGGGCCGAGTCAGACCCCGAGCCAAGGGACGCTTCCTCTTGAAGGAAGGCAAGAAACTGGATCTCGTCGCGGTCCCGCAAGACGAACTTTACAGGCTATCTTGATGTGTCCGAATTTGCTTTGAAAGGCTCCTTAATGCCTATGATCAGGAGCATCATTGCCAGGGCCAATCCTCCCATGAAAAACCATCCAGGGGTGTAGTTTTTCCCATAGCTATTTACGAGAAATGTGAAGATTATCGGGATTGGAAAGCTGCCGAGTATCTGGACAGAGTTGATTATGCTTATTCCGAGAGGAGCATACTCGTGACCTACGTCGGGGTACTGGCTTGCGCTAGCGTACATTGTGGAGAAGACGATAGCATCTAGGAACCCGACGAGAGGTATGAGGAGCCAGAGCTCAAGTGGCTGAAAGACCCCAAATAGGATTATTCCCAAAGATCCAAGCATCCCCGGGACCAGGATGAAGATCTTTCGTCTTCTGAGACGATCCGACATATAGCCTCCAAATGGCCCGCCGAATATGCTTGCGAACATGATCGTTGAAGCCATCAACCCAGAAATGTAGGGGGAGATTCCGAAGACATCCTTCGTGTAGGCTTCAAGAAAGGACGACGACGAAAAGATCGCTCCCCAAAAACCTAGGACTCCGAAAGCAATGAGCCAGATGTTTCGATTCCTGAAGACGGGTCTCATCGATCGCCTTTGAGTTCGCGGGATCACCTTGTCGTGAGGAATAACAACCTGTCCGATCAAGACCGAGATCACACCAATGATACCGCCTAGAACCAGGCCACCTCGCCATCCGAGGAGGTCCGTGACTAGGACCCAACCGAACAACCCGATCGCTCCCCCAATGTTGAAACAGCTATTGTAAAGACCCAAGACTAGCCCCTCCTCTTCTTGGCGGAACAAGGGTGTGAGGATCCCTATCGCAGGTGCGAAGAATAGGGCAGCTCCGAGTCCTAGCAGAAATCTTGACACTAGAAGTACTGGGAAGTTCGGGGAGAGTCCTTCTCCTATTCCAGAGAGTGAAAGAGTCAACATTCCTAGTTGAGAAGTGTTTTTCGGCCCCCATCTGGCCGAGACGATCCCTGCGGGAATCTGAAATATTCCTGCGCCCAGTAGAAATGAAGACGTGAGAAGCCCTTGAGACGGCAGATCAATGCTTAGTCCGAGAGCGATTAGACCCGTCGCACCGAGCAGCGGGGCGATGTTGAACCAGTTGATAGTGTAGATAACGCGGGAAGTCAGGACTGAGCCGAGGACTAGCCATCTTTGGCTAGAGACTCCTTCTAGCTTCTCGGTTTCTTGCTTCATTGTCCCGCTGGTCTCACGGTCATGCGGTTGTGTTTTTGGGTGGTTCCGATGTAATGGGTCCTCGCTCATTCTTGCCCGTGGTTAAGGGTCTCAAGATCCACTTCATCCAGTCCCTTAGGACGTGTCCGCTGGGCCAGAGAAGTCATCGGACCCAATTTCGGGGATGGCAGTGAATGAATAAAACCGTTCTGTTAGACCGATGTTTGTCGTCTCATTTCGGGATGAAAGTCTAGGGTTGTAAGTCTAGACCCCGACAATAATTATTGGTAAACAGAAGAGCTGTTTACGGCTGTTCCGCGAGCTTTTGAAGTCGCGCAGCAGCTTCTCTAAGTTTCCCCTTTACCTCTGCATTATAACCGCTCTTGGCGACGTGCAGCGCAAGACTGTTTAGTTCTGCTCGTATGACTGAGAGCGGGTCCTTCTTGTCGACACGAATCATTCCCCCGAAACAGGTTTGACAGACCCAAGCGTGGAAGTATGGGTCGTACTCATGATAAGTCGACTCCTCACAATAGTGACAGTAAGGGTGATTCGGGTCCGACACTCGTTGCGACAATTCGGAGGCTAACTCTCTTCGAACGTTTGGCGATAGGGGAATAATAACTGAGTCCAACCGAGCCGGAACAAACTCGGTGACAATTACACGTCTATGAAAATGGCGCATAGTGCGATTAATCTACAGACCTTTGATCTTGAGGATATTGGGGGAACTCGTCCTCGGCTCCAATAACAGTCACGCCCTTGGCGTTCGAAAGTCTCGGCGTCCGTTCAATGTGTACTCTGGTGCGCACTCGGGACGTGACCGTTCTGTTAGATGCCGGGGTAGCTTTGGGTCCCAGGTTCCGATTGATGCCTCATCCTCGAGAGTTCAGAGCGAGGGATGAGGCTCGCGAGAGAATCAACGAGGCCGCGGCCAAGGCTAAGGTCATAACGATTTCTCACTATCATAATGATCATCACACTCCAAACTACCTTGACCCTGTCTGGCTTGGAAGCACCCCTGAACTGTCAGAGAAGACGTACAGTGGCAAGATTGTCCTCGCCAAGGACTTTCGAAGCAACATCAATACGGCACAGCGTCGTCGGGGTTGGATGTTCAAGCAGTCCGCCGAAAAGTGGGCTGAGAAATTCGAGACTGCAGACAACCGAACATTCGAGTTTGGAAAAACGACTATCCGTTTCCCTCCCCCACAGCCACACGGTGAGGATGAGTCAGGCCTTGGATGGGTCTTACCCTGCATGATAGAGAAGTCAGATGAAAAAATCGTGTTCGCGCCTGACGTTCAAGGGCCCGTCTCGAAAGAGACTGTCAAAGTCATACTTGACGAAAAACCTAGTTTGGTGATCTTGGGAGGACCACCCACGTATCTGCAAGGATTTCGAATAGGCGAGGAATTCTTCCGAACAGCATTAGTTCATATGGAAATGATCGCAAAAGAAGTCGAAACTCTGATCATAGATCATCATCTGCTAAGGGACGAGGGCTGGTACAAGTTCCTAGAACCAGTTAGAAAGTCCGCTGAAAAGATGGGGCATAAAGTCATCACGGCCGCAGAACTCGCGCGAAAGGAGCCGAATCCTTTGGAGTGTCGTCGAAAAGAACTCTACGAGAAGGAGAAGCCTAGTGCAGAGTTTATCAAATGGGCCAAGCTTCCCAAGGAGAAATTGAATGAGACTGCTCCGCCGCTCTAAGCAGATACCTTGCTCTTCTTCGAATAGAACTCCTTTAGCACCTTCTGCATTTCTTCGTCTTCGTATTCTTCTATTATGATCCGGAGCCCTTCTTCGGCCTGATCCTCGACCAGCTCTTTCTTAGCGTAGACTTCGCAGATGTAGCTATCCTCTTCCAGCAGACCCAGTCCTTGTTGCCCCTTGCCGAGGACATCGAAAATTATCTTCATCAGATTGTCCAAGTCCTTCACAGCCCGAGTGTTCGTCGTCTTTGTGGAGCCTTTCCAGAGAAAGAATCCTAACGTTATTGTTACCAGATGTCCCTTCAACGCTTCCTTAAACTTCGCAAGCTCATTCTGTGAGACCCGTTCGAGTATCGCCGTTCGAAGCTTGCCTTGCTTTTCTCCAATGTCGTGGCCGCTTCCCGTAGTTGGTGGCTCAAAAGGAATGACAGGAATGTCAACGAGGGTCCTAGTTGACGCTACTCGTCCGGGGGCTTCGGCCGCTGTCTCCCCGATATCTGACTCGCCCTCTTCGAGCTCTGCTTCTTCATCGTCCATGGCTCTTGGTTCGGAAAAGCATCCATGTAAAAGCACTCCCTTTTTCGCTTAGCAATAGAACCCAGATGGGTGTCCGACCGGTTCTTGCCTGATATTCTTATATCGACTGTTTCGGCTCGCTCTGTTTGGGCGGTGGTGGGGGACTGGGAAGCTGGTCGTTTCCTGTTACCCGAAATCGACCTATGCGGGAGTCCGCTAACGCTGGTGAGCGGTAGCCTCGACCAGGCAGAAGACCAGGCTGTCAACTGTGACGCTCTGCCCTAACAGGTCGGCGGCGGAGGAGCGCTCTCTGAAGAGAGGGTTGCTACCTCCTCACGGTCGAATCCGGCGAGGCCCGGAAGGGAGCAGTCGTAAGGTCGACGTTCGACGCAGTTGGGATCCCAGGGTCGAGACGACGACCTGGACACCCTGCCTGGAAGAGATGCCCATCACCACGGACGCCACCACCGCCTTTGCTTGATAGTCATGTCACTGAAGTCACAGCAGAAAGTATCGCAGGAATAGCAAAGGCCAAACGCTCCGACAACAAGGAAAAAGCTGTCAAAGATAGCCTGCTGAACTTCTTGAGTTTGCAATTACTTCTTACTTATGGACTACGCTGTTAGTACACTTCCGGAGACACGAAGCACCGCTGCTTTCGCAACTCGACCAAAGAGCATTTTGGATACTTCATCAACGATCCCTCAGCAAGCGAACGCTTCAGCTTACGGGAACGATCTCGTTCGCGAAGTATCCGGGGTGGTGTCCGTTCGGGCGCTCTAGCAAGTCGACTTCCCATTCTACGACGTATCGAACGCCTTTGGGCGTTCTCTTGGTAGCGATTATTGTTCCAACCTTACGTTCTACTACTGCCCGTGGTGTCTTGACCCACACTCTATCACCAGGTTTGACTTTCTTCATTTATTCACCTCCCCAGAGAAGGCTGCACATCTGCGCACTGAATTTCGGTTAAGTTCACGTTTCCGGCGGAGCATCTCCTGACTAGGTCCTCAGCTGGCCCACGGTGATTGCGAGCTTCGAGTCTCGTTGTTTGGAGGACATCGAGGGGTTGATCTGGTGGGGCGTAATTTGCATCGTAGTCTGCGGGATAGTGGAAGGCTGCAGATTTTCCCTAGCCCATTCTGGCACAATTACGGCCCTCAACAGTTCTTGGACGGTCACGCCTCTATTCTTTGCTTCAGAGGATATTGCGGCAAACGGCTTTTCTTTCATACTAAGCATGAACTTGGGCACCGCCATGGCACTTCCCGATGGGTCAGCTCGGTTTCATTCCGTACGACGCGTATATAACATTTTATACACCATCTAAGATGACCAAAAACCTTCTCGCGTCAACAAGAATGCAGAAGTCGTGAGAGAGTCTAGCTCGTCAGACTGCGTCTAAGCTAATACAAGCCTCGCCAAAGCAAGGTCAATCTCCTGCTCTCCGGTACACTCTGAACGGATGGTCCACGATCGCATAACCATGGAATCCCATTATCTTGTCTAACTGCTTAGGGTCAATCACATTCGAGACGTCATACCCACAAAGTATCGTCATATTCTCTTTAACCCGGAGCCCGATATCTTGCTCTACCTCCAAGAGTCCTTTGGGCGAGCCATTCTGAAGAAGCCAGGAATAATCCTCCACTGCAATTCTGGTCGGAAGGTCAGACTTGTTCGTTGAGTGAACCTGGAACATCCAGTCTCTTATCTTCCTCGCAGCCGTCTGCCTATCTAGACCAGACACTTCCTCAAGCAACAAGTTGCTCACGGATTCTATGTTCGCCGGTTTCGCAGAGAGGAGTCCTTTGGCAGCTTTTCCAGTGACACCAGGGTCAAAGAATTCCGACAGCACAATGTCGAGAAAGCTTTTTTCCTCCCAGAGGAGGATAGCGTGTTCACTCTTCGGTATATGTCGTATACGTGACTCTAACATTTCTGCCTCGTGAATTTCGCTCAACATCTGACGTATCCTTTCCGCCTTTGAAGCGATAGGAGAAAAGTTGAGATTATCCAGGGTCTCCATCACATGTTGGTTACGACTTGGGAGTGCTTCCATGTCAGGAAGCCGGTAGCTACTCTTTCCCGTCTTGTCTATTATCAAAGCGTCTCCTTCAATCCTTACCGTGAGATCCTCGTTAGCTTGGAATGGAAAGGTGCTATCTTCCACCAGATCCTTAGCTAGGTAAATGGTGTGGCGCGGGCCGACTCGGTGAATCTTTGCTTCTGCTTGCGTAACCAACTGTACCAACTAGAAGTGGGGCGAGAGGCGAAAGTCCATTGCTCATCCAATTGATGCAATATAGGGGTGTGGGTTGTTCTTTTATATTCCGCTAAGCCGACGCTGACGGCGAGAAGTATCCTCAAGCGCTCTCTGTATGGCCCAAGAACTCGTCGACCGTAAAAGATCACGGAGCAAGACAAAGAGCTCTGCTGGTAGGCAGAGACGCCGGTTCAGACCAATACAACCGGCACCTCATCGGAAGTCGAAAACTATTGACCACGCCACGTCCGTAGATGAGTCCTTCCCAATTGTGGGCATTGGTGCCTCTGCGGGGGGGCTCGAAGCCTTCACTCTACTGCTTCGGGAGCTGCCGCCAGACATCAACATGGCGCTGGTCCTGATACAACACTTAGACCCCACGTACAAGAGTCTGCTGACTGAACTTCTTTCCAAGACAACCAAACTACCTGTCACTGAGGTCACTGATGGCATGCAGGTGGAGCGGAGACATGTCTACGTGATCCCGCCGAACACGAGTATGACCATTTCCAAAGGAGCGCTCCACCTTACTCCACGTGTGGAGGTTGACCGCAAGCATATGCCCATTGACCTCTTCTTACAATCCCTGTCCCTGGACCAGAAGGGCCGAGCCATTGGAGTGATCCTCTCCGGGACCTCAATGGATGGCGTTCAGGGGCTGAAGGCCATAAAGGCGGAAGGTGGGATCACAATTGCTCAAGACGAGAAGTCAGCAAAGTATTACGATCTACCTCGTAGCGCCGTCGCCGCGGGCTTCGTGGACATAATACTCGCCCCCAAGGAGATAGCCCAGGAACTCACCAAGATCAGTGAGCATCCCTACGTTCCGTATTTGGAGACGGAAAAAGCGGAAGAGCTGTTGCCTCAAAGCGACCTTGAAAAGATCTTCAGCCTCTTGCGTAGGGGCAAGGGAGTTGATTTCACCTACTACAAACACGCCACAATCAAGAGACGAATCCTGAGACGGATGCTCATTCTGAAGATTAACAGGATGGAGAATTACCTGAAGTATTTGCAGACAAACCCTAGCGAGTTGAACTCTCTCTTCCAAGATATTCTTATCAACGTTACCGCGTTCTTCCGTGAGCCTGCTACCCTCGAGGCTCTGAAAACCGAGATATTTCCCAACATTTTGAAAAACAGGTCCGCTGAAGATCCCATCAGAATATGGATCCCAGGCTGTTCGACTGGTGAAGAGGTCTATTCCGTGGCCATGAATCTGCTCGAGTACTTGGACAATGCCCGCATCAAGCCGCCAATCCACATCTTCGCCACAGACGTAAACGAGAATGTGCTAGAGAAGGCACGGCAGGGCGTGTACAGCGCGTCCCCCTCCATCTCCGCAGAACGACTACGACGCTTCTTTGTTAAGACGAACGGCTCCTACCAGATAAACAAGACAATCCGGAAGATGTGCATCTTCGCGAAGCAAAACGTAACGGCCGACCCACCATTCTCGAAGCTTGACCTCATCGTCTGTAGAAACTTGCTGATCTACCTCGGGCCGCCTCTTCAGAAGAAACTGCTTCCGATATTCCATTACGCCCTCAAACCCACCGGCTTCCTCGTCCTCGGAGAGTTCGAAACCATAGGGGAATTCGACAACATCTTCACTGTAGCTAACAAACGGCTCAAGATCTATTCCAAGAAACCCATGGTTCCGCGTACTCCACTCGACTTCTCGATGAAATACGGGATTGAACTTGGGCACGTTGACAGATCAGAGGCCCGGCCGATTGAAGGTCTAGTCCCAGAACAGGCCATCTTCAAGGAAGCAGACCGGATCTTGTTAACCAAATACTCCCCTGCCACCGTCATCGTGAACAGTGACTTGGAGATTATCCAGTTTCGCGGACGCACAGGTCTCTTCCTCGAGCCCGCGCCTGGGAAAGCCAGCCTCAACGTTCTGAAAATGGCCCGGGAAGGATTGATGACGAACTTGCGCGCAGCAATAGATAGGGCCAAGACGAGTGGCGACACCGTTAGGAAGAAAGAGATTGCCATCAAATCTGATGGCAAATATATCGACGTCAACCTAGAAGTAGTCCCGCTGAAGACCTCGACAAACCTCCCCTACCTTCTAATAGCGTTCGAAGAAGCATTGCCAAGGCCGATCACAGGCCCAACAACGCGCGGAGCCCGGGGCGCAAAGTATGCGAGGGACCAGATGGCCGAGGATCGCAAGTTCCTGCGTCTCGAACAGGAGCTTTCTGCAAACAAGGAGTATCTGCAGTCGATCATACAGGATAACGAGTCGGCCATAGAAGAATTGAGGGCCGCCAATGAGGAAATACAGTCGAGCAATGAGGAACTTCAAAGTACCAATGAGGAGCTTGAGACAGCTAAAGAGGAGCTTCAGTCCACAAACGAAGAACTGACCACAGTTAACGAAGAATTACAAAACCGGAACGTCGAACTCACCCAGGTCAATGATGACATAACAAACCTTCTTGTTAGCGCGAACCTGCCGATCATCATGCTGGGCAACGACCTTCGGATACGCCGTTTCACCCCCCATGCAGAGAAGATGTTCAACCTGCTCGCGACTGACGTCGGACGTTCCATTATCGACATCAATATGAACCCGAAGACCCCCGACATGAGCTCTCTGATTACCGATGTAATAGACAGCGTTACCCCCCAAGAAATAGAAGTCAAAGACAACAACGGCCGCTGGTATTCCATCTGGATAAGGCCTTACAGGACCGCAGATAACAAGATCGACGGTGCTGTGATAGCGTTCGTCGACATCGACCGCATCAAGCAAGCGGAGGAAAAGCTCAGGGCTCACACGGAACAATTAGAGGAAGTAGTTGAGGAAAGAACCAGAATGCTGAGGAATTCAACTCGCATGGCCGCCATCGGTGAGACAGCTGGAATGGTAGGCCACGATCTCCGCAATCCGCTCCAGACGATAATCAACACGATCCATCTAGCAACGGAGAGCGTGAAATCTGGAGCAGCCCCTCAGAACTTGCGCATCGAGAAAATGCTGGAAACTATTCGAGAGCAAGCTGATTTTATGAACAAGATCGTCTCCGACCTGCAAGACTACGCCAGACAACCGAAGCCTTCTTTTGTCGAATACGACCTCCAGGGCCTCATCGACGACACACGATCCTCGATCTCAATACCCACAAGTGTAGAAGTCCTCACCTCCTTTGAGCCGGGCTTTCCCAAACTGACCGTCGATCCAAACTTGCTCCGCCGAGCCTTCACCAACATAATCGCGAATGCCCTACAAGCAATGCCCGATGGTGGTCAGCTAAAGATAAAGGCGTGGAAGAACAAAGAGTTAGCCACGATCAGCTTCCAAGACACAGGAAAAGGAATCCCGGAAGACATCAAGGCCAAGATCTTCAACCCACTCTTCACTACAAGAGATAAAGGCGTAGGACTTGGGCTGGCCGTGGCCAAGCAGTTAGTCGAGTCTCACCACGGCGACATCAAAGTCTCAAGCAAAGTTGGAGAGGGAACAACCTTCACAGTCGAGATACCACTCGACCGAAAGATATGATTCCGATAATGGAAAGAAAGAGTATCCTCATCGTCGACGACGACCCAGGAATCTTGAACAGCTTCAAGGAAATCTTGGAGCCAGAGGGCTATAATGTCGACACGGCCCAGACCGGGTCCGAAGCCCTCGAAAAGTGCAAAGCTCGACTCTACAATATAGCAGTCATCGACATCAACCTACCAGACACGGACGGGACAGAACTACTCTCTAAGATCCACGGGATGCTTCCTAAAGCGAGGAAAATCATCCTCACAGGATACCCGACTCTGGACAACGCCGTCGAATCCGTAAATCAACAAGCAGATGCCTACATCATCAAGCCTGTCAACCCTAAAGAATTCCTGAGAGTGATTGCAGAGAACATAAACAAACAGACAGATGCTGAGGCAGTAACTGAAGACAAGGTCATTGGTTGGATAGAATCTCGCTACGAAGAAACCAAACGAAACCGAAGTCCCCGCAAGGTTCCCGTCTCCTCGCACGTTCCGGAGATCGAAGAATAGAATCTCAGGGCACTGGCGTCCCTCGACGTCGCCAGGGTGGAGCGGGATCCCGTGAATCAGATCGCTGAACGAGCAGTTTCTTCCTAGCAAACCGGATAAAGGAGCGTTCCTCGCCGTGATCGAGATCGATTGTTGCAAAAGAATCGTTTGTTTGAAATCGGTGCTATAATTTTAGCTGTCGGCGCTGTCGTTTCCTTGATAGGTGGTTACGGCGAGGTCAGCTACATCCAATGTTTGCCGTCAGGAGGGTCCGGATGCGCCACGGACACGCAGTACATCACCGTTTTCTTGGCCAATTCAGAGATGTTGTCAGTAGGATTGAGTATTGTTCTCGTGGGGGCAGTTATTATGATTGGTGGCAGCATAACGAATTATCTTGCCAGGTTGGGTGATGAGTTGAAGGCGAGTATGTCCCCGACACGACTGTGTCCCAAGTGTGGGGCCCAAGTTGCTGGAACCTCAAAGTTCTGCCAGAGCTGTGGGAACAAGTTAGGAGAATAGGAAATACTCACAGATAGACCCAACGATTTCGTCGAACAGCTGTTCTCGTCTCAAGACCAGCCTTGACTAGCTCTTCGAACAGGATTCTCTATTTAGTCTCTCTAAACCACGCTACCAACGATGGTTCAGTCTATCTCCTGTCCAGCCTATTTCCGATCGTCTTGGCGCTGTTCAACATCTCCGTCTTCCAAGTAGGCATTATCGTCGCACTCGGCTACTTGGTCAATATCCTGTTCCAGCCGGTAGTTGGTCATTACAGCGAAGGAAGAGATCCTGAGAGACTTCTCGCAATCGGAATATCAGTCATCACCGTCTCGGTGATTTCCTTCGTCTTTGCGACAGGCTTCTTGAGTCTGTTAGCTTCAGTGATTCTTCTACGATTGGGCTCCAGCTTCTTTCATCCGGTTGGAATATCCGCTATCTCGAAATCGTATGGCGGTCCAAGATTGCAGAAATCTATGGGATTCCAGAGCGCCTTTGGCAACGTCGGAGTCTTACTTGTGTTCTTAACCTCAGCTCCTCTCTATCTAGCATTAGGCTGGCGCGCAACATTCATTGTGTTCGCGATCTGGACCCTAGCTGATGTAGTCCTAACGCTAACCTTTCTACGAGGTCGACATTCCGCGGGATCCGATGATCCTCAAACTCCATCCATCTCGAAGCCGCAAACAAGACGGATGATTCCTCTCTTCTTCGTCCTTGCTGCCTTCATTTCAGGTGGAACCTACGCAGTCATCTTGAACTTCGCGAATATCTTCCTCGGAACACGGGCACACCTGGACGTTTCACAGGCCAACCTGATAGTTTCCTCTTTCATTGCCTTCGCGTCCCTCGGAGCCATCGCGACTGGAGGCTCGACCCGTTTCGTCCCAACTAATGTTCTCTTAGCGATCTCATATCTCGTTGCAGCGTGTTCTGTTGCTGCCTTCACTCTCCTTTCGGGAAACGCGATCCTTGCTACTATAACTCTGCTTGCTACCGGATTCTCAATTTCCGCCACGTATCCCCTGACCTACACAGAATTGTCACGCTACCTAGGTTCCATTGGTCAGCAATCCGGACGATCTTTCGGAGTTCTTTCATCGGGTCAGACAATAGGCGCATCGATCTTGGGGCTGGCCAGTGGATACGTATCCCAATTCTTCAGCTTAGAAGTATCATTCGCTAGTGTAGCGATGCTGGCGTTGGTAGGGAGTGTCTCGGCGGCATTCTGGATCAAGCGTCGGGAACCGAAGAGCTTAATAGCCGATATCGGATAAACGATATCGGACAAGATTTGTGGGGACATAGGCATTGGGGCGGAATGAGGCGAGGATGGCTAAGACCCTGGGTCATCTCAATGATAGCACGCTCACCCAAGAATGGCGCCGAGATTATCGACGAGATCGAAAAAATGAGCTGGGGAGGCTGGCGACCATCACCGGGCTCAATCTACCCCCTCTTAGATCAGATGGCCCAAGAGGGCGCAATCAGCAAGCGGGAAGATGGACGCTACGAACTCACCGACAAGGGCAAGGATGAGGGAACATTCCCCTTCGGCTTCCCATTCTCGCAAAGACCAAACTCCGTCGATTCCATGGTGAGCGAGATGAAAGATTTCGTCTCCTACTTCGAGGATCTAGCGAAATCTAACGCCTCAAAAATAGCCGAATACAAAGACAAGCTGAAGGATGTCGCGGAAAGATTGACGCGGCTCTTCGAACAGAACTAACTACTCCATTTTTCTGACAAACTGTTTTCTGGACCCTCTGCGCCGCGTTCCACGTGGCGTCCCAAGACTAGCCGCTATGCATATTATGCTTGGCCGGCCAGAACTGCGGATGGAGGAAGAACGCGAGTAAGCATCGATCTCGCTAGCTTTGAAGGCCGTAGTCCTGGCCGGGGGGGAAGGCACGCGTCTGCGTCCTCTCACATTCACCCGGCCAAAGCCAATGCTTCCATTGGGTCCAAACCCGATAATCCATTACGTACTATCCCATCTGTCCCGGAACGGTTTCAAGGATCTCATCATAATCCCAGGATACCTGAAAGATCAGATAATGGGATACGTCGGCGACGGGTCCCACTTCGGAGTCCGAATAACATATGTTGTTGAGCCGGAAGGGGTCACGTTTGGAACAGCTGGAAGTCTGAAGCTCGCCGCCCATCTATTAGACGAAACTTTCCTGGTTGTCCAGGCTGATGTGGTCAGCGAAATATCGCTAACGGACATGGCGAGGTTCCATTCAGATAGACAAGGCGAAGTCTCGATCGCGCTAACCAACGTGGAGGATCCATCTGCCTATGGAGTCGCAATTGTGGACGAGGAGAATGAGATCGTCAGGTTTGTCGAGAAACCGGCTCCGGGTACCGTGCCAAGCAATCTGGTAAGCACAGGTTTCTACATACTCGAACCTGAAGTTTTGGACTATGTCGAGAATGAGAAGTGGGATTTCGCGAAAGACCTGTTCCCGTACTTGATGAGACTGGGCCATCATCTCTTTGGCTACACGTCTGACTCATTCTGGGTCGATGTTGGGGAATTGAAGGGGTATCTGAAGGGAGTGAACTGGGTCCTTCGAAATTTCGCTGCGGACCCTCCCAAAGATGCAAGGCTGATCGGAAACCCAAGCGAGCCAGTGTTTGCTAGGGGAGACGTCAAGATTGGCCGAGGTTCCCAGATGCTTGGTCCCTCATGGATCGATAACGAGACGTCGCTTGGGGAAAATGTCCAGATTAGACCTGGGACCGTCTTAAAAGAAAATTCAAGGCTGATGTCTGGGACGATCTTTGAGACCGGAGTCGCGTTCGAGAACACCGTCTTCGGAAGAAACTGCTACATAAAATCAACAATAATCGGCGAGAGAGCCGTCATCGGCAACGACGTATCGATTGACAGATCAATAATCGGACAAGGATGCAACATCGGAAACAATGCAAAGATCCTCCCTGGAAGCAAGCTCTGGCCCAATACAAGGGTCGAAGAGGGAGACACGGTCGACGGGATCATTGCAGTCCCTCGGGACAAATCATTCTACTTTGACACAGGACTCGGACAATACTCGGGAATACTTGCAACATCTATCCAAGAATTCCTTGACGCTCTCAAGATAGTCCCGCTAGAATCGCTGGAATATCACATTGGACGCAGGGATATTGAAAAGTGGACGAAGGATGTGCTCGGTTCGATCCAGCTCGCAGATAACATCAGGACAGTTAGAAGATCACAGCTCATAGGAGAGGACTTGAGACTGCAATTGGTCAAGGTCGTCAAAGAGTGGGCGGACAGAGTCTCGTCCCCCGAGCCTCAATCGGACCAAGAGAAACAGATTGACGCGCCCCTAACGACCATCTAGAGCGGACTTGGCCGTGGAGATTATCGGTTGTAAATGCCCGGCGGTATGAGACCCTTACTGAGGTTGAGACTTTGGAGCCAGTCGCTCTTTGCCCACTGCGAGAATGAAGATGACGATTCCAATAGCAAACAGTTGTAGGCTAATTGCCATTGACACAACCGGGTTGAATCCTGTCTTCCAGATCTCATAGTTGAGATATGCTGGAAGAATCATCAATGCCGCCGCCACAATGACTGCGACTCCACGGAGTATCTTTGCAAGATCGGAGTCTCCAACGCGAACAGCATTCATTGCGACGCTACCCGTGACGAACGGTTCAAGCATCCTTCCCATATATGAACGCTTATGCGATTAATATGTTCCAGATAAGAAAACGGGTTAGTGGTAAATCGCTGGAAGCAGGAGTACTATTACCAGCGAGGACTGATGGGGCAATGATTGCCGAGTCTCCGTAAGTCGATTCTGTAGGCATTCTGTCAGTAGTGTGGAGTCATGCCAGTCGTGTATTCGTGAGCGCAGTTTCCGCTCTCTTGTAGCTGGTTGGTGGTCTGCGAAGCAGCGTCGTGGTTATCGTCGTGCTTTGTCTGGCTTAACGATTGGTCGTGGTGTTGGTGCTGATCTGCGTTTCTTGACTTTGACTTCGAGTCCAAGGTCTCCACGAGTGGTTCAGAAGTCTTTGCAGATTCTTGTTAAGCGTATTAGTCGGATGTTTGGGAAGTTTGAGTATTGTTGTGTTCGTACCTCTGAGGGACATGATGTCCTTCACACGTTGTATCGTGGGTGCTTCATTCCAATCGCTTGGATTCGCCATGCTTGGTATGAGATTCATCGTGCGTTTGAGGTCTGGATTACTCGTGTTGATGATCGGAAGGGCGGTATTGGCGGTATCTCGCGTTACCTGGTTACTCAGTACATGAGTAATCAGTCTGGTTACGTTCGCGGGTCTGCTTCTCGGCATTGGATCTTCGTGGGCGCGAGTCGTGTTTTTCGTCGGTTGCTGAAGCTGTTCGGGTATGTTGGTGGTCTTGCTTCCTGGAAGGGTGTCTTGTTGTTTCAGTCTCTGATTGAGGTGTCTGGTCATGGTTAGGCGTCATGTGGGTGATGACGTATTCTGTGTTGTTTGTAGGGTGAAGTTTCGTCGTGTGAGTCTTGATGCCGTGTGTATTTGCGATTCTTGTTGGGCTAAGTGCTGTATGGTGAGTGATGGCTGGCGTTGTTCGAACTGTTTGTTGATGTTTGCTGATAGCAAGATGTCGTAGTCTGCCTCCGGGTTTTCTGTTGCGTCGGAAAGGTTCCAGCGGGAAAACCAGTGTTGGCTGCTTGTGGTGCAGCGCGACGAAGGAGCGCGAGCGCGCGTCACGCGGTCAGTGCTTCCCGTAGTAGTATCTGGCTACCAAGTAAGCGTAATAAAGCGATCCTTTCTGTCGGACAGACTTAATTCATGCTTTCGCTCGTTATTCCCAGTGATTCGAATGGGTAGTGATGACGGGTCACTATTCGGCTTGGGTCGCGGATCTCTGACGGCCATTGGGGCAATAATGGTGGTCATAGGGCTAGTTCTCTTCCTAGTAGCGGCAACGTCAGTGATGACGCCTACGTCAAACCAGTTTGACTTCGCAGCAAGGGAAGCCCAGATGAATTCATCGTTCGTCACGGCAATAATCGGGATGGTTCTCTTAGCACTTGGATTCGGAGCACTTAGACTTGGGATGATTAGGCCAGTGACTACGTATGTAGCGTCTGAGGCATCACCCGCGATTGAGCGTGTCTCAGAGGCCGCTGGCGAGGGCTTGAGGATAGGATTTGGAGGAAACCCGCTTAGGAGTGAATCCGTTGTCAAAGTGAAATGCCGCAACTGCGGCTACCTTGAGAATGAGGATGCGATCTATTGCGGGAAATGCGGGAAACCCCTGTAATTTCGTAATCCCCTCTATTTGTCGTAAGAGTCAAGACCGATGACCTTGACGGCATGATGACCAGGTCTTCATTGTCTTCTGAGCTTCTTGCGTCGCGCCTTCGCTAGCGTACCGGAATCGTGCTCTGTCATCGGGGGGGTCTGGGGCCGCGCCCCAGCTTCTCTTGATAGTGATTACAGATTGCGCCGCTGGTTGCGGCGGGATGCCAGGGCTGCGTGTAAGTTAGTCCGATGGTTCATTCTCGTCTTGTAGCTCTTTGGGCACGAATGACAAGCGTACGGATTTTCCTAGCACATCTGGCCCAAGGTGAAGCCCTAGCATGATTAGCAGAGTGCCTCCAATTATGACTAGGATGTCTACAACGAAAATGTATTCGTAGGCTGGGTTGTAGGTGTAGGTGTCATAGGATAGCAGGCGAATATCATGACCTTGGATTGCTCCGAAGATTATGGCTGTAAACCCGATGGCTATCGCGGCCATCGACAATAGAAGGTTCCGCAAAAGTCTCTTTTTGGACTCCCTGGCGAGCGTCTGCTCGAGAAGCGTGTTGTGTCTATCGGCTTCCTTTTGCTCTCTCAGTATTTCTTCCTCGATGGTGCCCTGTAGGATGGGGCTATTGGCGATGTTGCTGCCGCAGATTCCGCACATAACATCTGCGTCTTGGCAGATGGTTCCACAGCGCTGACATTTTTTCAACTGTAATCTCGCCTCTGGAGGAGTCCATGGATTGACGTAGATATGAGTATGAATAAATGAGTTCTTGATAGCCGAATGATAAGTTGGGGCTAAGAACGCTTATTCTTTCACAATGACTTTTCGAGCGATCGTCACATATGCAGTGTGCCCGATCATTCGAGACTCGGGTCGTACCTTCCCTGTTTCGGTCTTGAACTCTCGCATCAAGAGCTCAACCGCTTCGAATACGAGAAATCCGCCCTTCCTCAGCGCTTCAGCAAGTTTCTCTAACTGGTTAACGGTGGGCGTGAAGCCCGCCAGCATCCCTCCCCCTGCCAGGGCTTCCCATGCTGGGCCCACCATCTTCCAAGGATCGCCGAGATCGATCACAGCAGCGTCTGCGTTCAATTCCAAGAATCCCTCCGATGGGTCCATGTTTCGAAAGGTGACTTGACTTGACAGACCAGTCTTTTCCACGTTCTTCTTAGCCGACCTCAAGAATTCCTCCCGGTTCTCGTAAGTGTACACCCGGCCATTCGGCGCGACCGCCTGAGCCAGGGCACCTGTTAGGGCACCACTACCCGTGCCCACTTCAATGACGGTGTCTCCATCTTTCAGTCCAAGCTGATAGATCGCATACCCGATGTCCTTTGGATACATTATCTGGGTGGGTCTGCTGAACGAATTCACCAGCTCCAAGAGCCGAGGCTTGAACACCGCAAGCAACTGTCCCAAGCTAGTCTTGACGAACACCCCGTACTCTAACCCGACAAGATCCTTGAGATCAAGATACCCTCGATGAGTGTGGAATCGTCCCTCTCCCGCGCGAGCAATCCAGTTACGGCGAGCGTCCTGATAGAGGAAAACCAGATCACCCTCCTGAATTGAGGCTGTCAAACTTGGACTCTTTCAGAAAGAGTCACCCAGTTTAAGCGTTCTACAAAGAACACCCGTTATGATACGCTGACTGCACCAGACCTGAAAGGTCCTGATGCTCGTCTAACCTTTGAGGGCTTTGAAAACTGCTTCAGCCTTCGAGGTGCTGACCAGCTTCACAGTAATCGGGTCCTGAGAATCATTGACACGGATCCGAAGCACCGCAATGCCTAATCTCCACCAAGCCACCACAAGTGACCCGACAAAGACAACGAGTCCCGCCAACATTGCAACATCGTAAGGAAACACCGGCAAAGGCAACATTCTCGTCCCCGGAAACCACCAGATGAGAAAACTCGCGATCGCGCCGAGAACCGCAAACGTCAACGGTGGAAGAAGACTCTTAGTAATCAGCTCAAGAGTGTTGATGCTTGCCGTCGGGACGTTCATGAACTTCTCCCCTGTCGCAAACCTCTTCCCGACTAGAAGACGAGTGTCCGTCACGTACACCTGATAGTTGACCCCGGCGCAGTGAGCGAGAACACTCTCAGGGCCAACCAAGCGTTGAAGGTTGGACAAGTCTTCCGGAGAAGAATCCACGATTTTCCGTTTTACCATGATGTAACCCGAGCCTCGAACCTATTCGACATGTCCCGATTCTGAAAGATCCGACACACATGATATCTAGACGTGATAGTCCACGCGAGTTGTTCTACGGTTTCAGACGCCTCTCAAACACCCGGCCATTCGGCTTCTCCTCCGCAAAAACCTGGCCTTGAAACCGCGAAACTCGTACATCTGCGGTAAGCCATGCATCTGGAGGAAGATCGGCCTTCAAACAACATTGAGAAAGGAATTCTTCACTATCAAACCCTTCGTCAACGGCCACTTGAGGTAGTAGTAGCCCATGGCTACCCATGCCCTCAACCATCAAACCGTCTCTTCCAACGAGAATATTCTCTCTCAGATCGAGCGGATTCTTCATCCAGATGGGCTCCATGACTGAGAGCACAGTTGCCTCCAACACGATCCTCTTCTGTAGCTCCTCGAGAGTCACTGGTTCAAACCTGAAATCTGTTGTCGCCGCCTCTACTGCAGCAACCCTGACCTGTTCAAGTAATGACCTAGTTGGAAAGGGGATTCCAATGCATCCCCGCAGACTTCCACCTTTGACGTGGTCGAGGAGCGTTACGAACACTCCTCTCTCCTCTTTCAGGCCCGGACTCGCATCAGCCGGCGTCTGGAATTCTTCTCCTGACAGATGAGTTTCAACCGCTGCCCGGGCGGTCTTCACCAATACTACACCTTCTTCGGTCGTTAGCATTTCGTGTCCTTCTCTTCTGATGACATCATCTTTCGGGCTTCTTCCAAGGTGTGACGTATCTGCTTCCAGTGACTTCCCACCCAATACGTCTTCCCGCATCCCGCATTGTTACATCTCCAGAATCGATCGTAGAGTTCGAGACTCTTCGCCGGGACGTCACTGGCGGCTTCTTCCTTAGTAATCTCGTGGAGCTCTGCGCCGCATACAGGGCACCTAGTTGCGGACATGTCTATGTCAAGCGTAACGCCCAGAGTTCTTGCTAGCTGTCCCAGTCGAGCTTCCTCGGTACCACCAATGATCAGGATCGAGTGGATGTTCTTTCCTAGAGCCCGATTGTGCAGTTCTTCATCCCGCGTCAAGAGGACTGAGTCCGGCACCTGGGAGCTTTGTATGAGACTGTTGTCGTCCGCTTTCGGGTCATACTCTGTGACGTATCCCAGCATTCTGAGCCAGCGAGCCAAGCCTCCCAGCATTCCGTCGACGACAAACCTCAATCTGAGGGCCTACTTCGCAAGACGAAGCCAGAACCTTCCCCGGCGACTATCTCTGCCTCCTTGTAGACGAGCCTTCCGCCGACGATGGTGGAATGGACTGCACCCTGTGTCTTGAATCCGTCAAAGGGCGAAAACTTTGCTTTCGAAAGGAACTTACTAGAATCTATCCTTGATTTCTTCTTCAGATCAATCAGGACCAGGTCGCCATCGGCTCCTTTCCGGAGCTTGGCCTTGGACTTTAGACCGAAAATTCTTGCAGGATTCTCACTGAGAAGTCTCACTAGAAGTGAGAGATTCATCTGTTGTCTGTTGAACAGTGTGAGCATCAATGGTAGAGTCGTCTCCAATCCCGGGACGCCCGGCGGGCTCTTGCTGGCTGACTGATCCTTCTCCTTGATGGTGTGCGGGGCGTGATCACTGGCAATGACGCTGGCGAGACCCGTAAGTGTGGAGTTGAGTAGGCTACGCCTTGTCTGTTCAGATCTTAGAGGTGGAACCATCCATGCTCTCCACCCAATTCTGGACAAGAGTTTCTTGGACAGGAGGAGATGATGAGGTGTGACCTCGTTGGTCGATCTCGAAGTAGCATTGATCTTCGCGAGGCTAGCGGGGAGAGTCAAATGACAGTAGTGGACGTTGCAACGAGCTTTCTTCTGAATTGGTAAGAGTCTGTCTACTGCACGAGTTTCGAAGATCGGAGATCGAGCCTCAGCTAGTTCTTCGAAGCCATCTCCCTTGCTCGTGTTTTCTGCGGCGGTTAGATCCTCTGCGTGCACAGTTACCGGAGTCTCGACTCGCGTGGCTGCACGCATCATTTTCTCTATCTCCTGATCATTCTGGACATCGAATGGGGCAATAGGCTTCGGCAAGTAGAGCTTGAATGAGAATGCTCCCGCCTCCGCCAACCCTTCCAAATCATGAGAATTA
>DASPWY010000178.1:0-6305 GCA_035637575.1 Bathyarchaeia archaeon | reverse complement strand
AATAGTCCCCAATAGCCTCTGGAAATGTCCAAAGATCTCTTCAGGGTCAGGGCGTCTTTTGGCGCAAACAATACCACGAGGGTGCCCGCATAGCCATAGAGAGCACCAAGGAGAAATAGAGAGTTGACCGGAAGGTACTGATACAGAATACCGCCGACGAGAGTTGCGGAGGCGTAGCCGAGCAACGCTGCGGTCCAGAATCCACCTATCGCTCGGCCATACTGTCGGTTGGACAGAGTGGCCATTGCAGCGTACACGGGAATGAAGCTGGAGGAGAAGAGTCCCATCAGAGACACAACGAGAACAAACTCCTCGGGGCTTTTCAGGATCGGGAAGACAGAGAATCCGATTCCTTGTGCCAGGAGGGAGATGAGTAGAATCTTGTTTCCTCTGCCTGTCTTGTCGAGAATCCCTCCCCAGGCGGGCGAGAGTCCTATCGTCTCGACAGCTGGAATGAGGGAGACGAGTGCGATGAGAAGGTACGAGGCGCCGAGCGACCGTAGATGGATTGGTAGAAATGCCCAAATTATTCCCGTAGGGCCGAACGCGAGAGCTGTTGAGAGTTGAACAGTGAGTCGTTGATTCATCCAATCTCAAATCCGGGACGATCACTTATGCTGCTTCAAGATTGAAGAACACGGAGCAGAGAACCTGTCGAACGAGTTTTTCGACTTGATTGAGGAGACGTTCTATCTCGATCTACTGGCTCTTGGAAGGGGTGACTCCGATACGTCGTCGTATCTCTTCGCTGATTAGTCGTTTCTCGTCATCGTTCTTTGCCATCATCCATTGGAGCTTCAGCCTGAACACTTCTTCCTCTAAAGTGGGCTTTTGTTTTTGGAGTGCGCTTGTCGTATTGGAAGCCATAGTGGTTGTCAATGGTCTTTCTCCGACCACTGAGATTTAACGAATTCTGAACCGATCAAAAGAGGGTCAAAGGCCTAGAGCGGCCCCGATGGCAAATCCAAGAATCGCCAAGACTCCAAAGGACAGGTGGAGAAATATCGTGTTCGCATTCGCGGGGATTATTGCGTGTGGGTCCTTGTAGTTTACGCGGAGAATTTTGATCGCTTTTGCGGCGAAAGGCAAACTCAACAACGCGATGAGTGAGGTTATGCTTGTGATGCCAGGGGAGAAGATTTCGAGGAAGGCGTAGAGGATTATGAGAATGTATGCTGTGACGACCATTCCGACATAGACGCTGATGGATTTGGCGTATCCAAGTCTCAAGACCAGGGTTTTCTTTCCTACTGCATTGTCTGCGTCCATGTCTGGGAATTCGTTGATCCAGAGGACGGCGGCGATGAGTAATCCGACCGGTATGGAGGCGAGTAGTGGTTCTATTGCGAAGCTGTGCGCCTGGACGTAGTACGCTCCCAGCGTCATTACCGGGCCGAAATTGAGGCCGACAATTAGTTCTCCGACTCCACGGTATGCTAGGCGGAATGGGGGTCCAACGTAGGCGTAAGTCGAGATTACTCCAATCAATCCTAGTAAGAACAGGTAGGGTAATGAGAGGGCGAATATGAAGTAGAGTCCGATCAGGCTGCCTAGGACTAGGCATGTCGTGGCGACAAGGATGTGTGTTGAAGGTTTGACTAGTCCCGCGGTCAATATTCGTCCGCCTCCCGCGAATGGATTCTGATGTTTGACTTGAAGATCGTTTCCGCTCTTGAAGTCGAAATAGTCGTTAAGCATGTTTGTAGCGATCTGGATGAGACTGGCGCCAAGAATAGTGAGAAGGAAGGTTCCAAGGTTGAAGACATGAGCGACCTGAAATGCGATTACTCCACCGAGAACTACTGGGACAAAGGTCGCTTGCAGGAACGGGATGCGCATGGTCCTGAGCCATAGAGCTAGGAAGGGTGGGCTTCGGACCTCGGCTGTTGGACTGGTTGTCAACCCTATTCTCCTGATTTTCGCGAGTGCGGCTGGTCCGCAGATAATATAAACTCTTAACCAATAATCGTCGAGTCTGAGAGCGAAAACCTAAAGTCGGCTAGAAGAGAGCCGCACTGAGCCCTTCAAGAGGATTGTAGTTGGAAGAGAGAGACGTAGTCGTAGTAGGAGCAGGCATCGCCGGCTGCATGACAGCCGCTACTATAGCGATAAAGTCGAAGAACAAAGTAGACGTTCTCTTACTCGACCGGAATCCCGAGGCCGAGGTCGGGAAGAAGACCACTCTCGGATGGGTCTGCGGAGACGCGGTCGGAGAGCACCACATCAAATTCCTCAACGAGCACCTCGGCGTCACTTACGGCAAGCCCGAGATGGAAAACCGGGTCACAGCAGTCTATGTTTACTCGCCCGATATGAAGGTCAGAGTACCGTTTGAGGGTCCGGGCTATGTTCTAGATCGACCAAAATTTGGCAAGCGATTGCTCGATGACGCGTTGAAGGCTGGAGTGGAATTTCGTGGAGGCGTCCAAGCACTGGATCTCGTCGAAGAATCAGGCCGGATCGTGGGACTCAAAGGCCAGACTGTGGGCGGGACCGTTAACCAACCTTTCGAGATGAGAACCAAGCTCGTTATCGACACTTCGGGAATGTCGACAAAGCTTCGGAGAAATCTGCCTATCCCAAGTCACATAGAGAAAGAGATCGATAAAGATGACATTGAGCCAACGGCACGGCTGAACGCAAAACTCAGGGATGGAGTCGAGGTCGAACCCTTCCACTGCGACATCTACCTTGACCAGGAGAAGGCTCCGGGGGGATATCTGTGGCTATTCCCGAAGAGCGAAGACAAGGTGAACATCGGTCTCGGGATTCAACAGAAGAGAAGCCAGAAACCGTTGAGCGCACTGTTGAAGGACTGGCTCGCGACCGACGATCGTTTCAAGGAGATGACGCCCTTGAGCGATGATAGCAATCTTACTGGAAGCTGGCAAGTCTCCGTGAGACACCAGAACGATTGCCTGGTCGCTAATGGCTACATGATCTGCGGCGACACTGCTTGGTTCCCCAATCCGATTAGTGCAGGCGGCATTGGTCCAGGACTGATCGGCGGCGTCCTTGCCGGAGAAACAGCTGTCCGTGCAGTAGAGGAGAACGACTTCAGCGAGAAGAATCTCTGGCAATACAACCTAGACTTCGTAAAACACTACGGAAGCAAGACGGCGGGGCTGGAGGCGTTCAGAATGTATCTCCAGACACTGAACAATCAAGAAATTAATTATGGCATGCGCCACTTCCTGTCACGGAAGGAGGCTACCGAGATCTCGCTCGGCGAGATGCCCCATCTCTCACCCTTCGGGAAAATGGTGAAACTATTCCTTGGACTAGGATCGTACAAAGCCTTCCGTGGATTGGTCTACACTATGAAGCAGATGGAGACCCTCAACAATCTCTACCAGAACTATCCGAAGGACCCGTCACAGTTCGAAGCATGGAAGCACCAAGTAGATTCGACTCTCGCAGAAACTAGAACGCGATTTAGCTAAGAGAGAAGTCACATAGTCAATTTATACCCCGCTTCGCCACGTTCGATATGAAGCAGTTGTCTTCTCCAGACATTACTCCATTCGAGTCCAGACGAGTTGATGATCAGGCGCTCGTGATGGAGATGTTGTCCACGGAGACGGACGCAACCTACACTTTTCAAGGTCTAAAGAGACGGCTCGGACTGCACCAGGAGAAGCTGACAAGAATCCTTAGGCGATTAGAAGACAATAATCTCGTAGCGAAGACCGAAGAAGGATACCGCACCCTCAAGCATTCTCACAAGGCAAGCCAGCACTTAGTAGATGGTGAGCCAGTAATTCGAGGCCAACTTCCGCCAGGGATCGACTCGCAGAGTTTGCTTGGAAAGATCAAAGGTCGATGGTTCAAGAACTTCCGCTGGGTTGGATACGCCAACGGGACCGACGAGCTGTCGCTCTACTGGATCACGGAAGACAACAAGTTCCAAGTCAGGATACAACTCTCACCCATTGAGATTCTAGTCTGGTCCCAGCCAACGGATCCGAAGGAGACCGATTCTCCCGTGACCGCCGCCTACGAACTGTTCGACCGCATCAGTCGAATGGTACCAGAACTCGGCGAAAACAGCTAAGCTCCAACTCAACCATTATCGGATAGGGCCGAGTTTCAATCTTGGATTGAAACCCGAATATCCTCAACCGAGACACGATTAGCCTTTACTTGAAACCATCATCGCTCAAAGAGTGAGCAACACTGGTATCAGCCACCGAGCCTGAACCTGTATTGAGTTGGAGGACAGTTATCGGCCTCCTTGGCTGGGTGCTGGTTCTTACGGGAATATTCCTTCTCACAGTAGGCTGCAGCCCGATACACCAGACGTCCTGCAGCACGAGACTGACACTCTCTTCAACAGTAACAACCATTGCTGGCGCACTTCTTCTAGCCACCTCATGGCTGACAGGAGAGAAAGGAGACAAGACTCCCCTCAAAGTAAGTGTCAAGATGCTCGCGAAGTATCTTCTCATACTCCCAGGTCTCGC
This sequence comes from Bathyarchaeia archaeon, assembly GCA_035637575.1. Lineage (GTDB taxonomy): Archaea > Thermoproteota > Bathyarchaeia > 40CM-2-53-6 > 40CM-2-53-6 > 40CM-2-53-6. The sequence continues at coordinate 1,842 of DASPWY010000178.1, read as the reverse complement.
AATCTTAGTCGTCATAGTCCTCTTCTTCGCTTTCATCGGCCTCGGTGGTCCTTAGAAGAATCGATCACGACTATCGCAATCTCATACTAACCCTCAGCGGCCGCCATGCCAAAACGCCCGCCGGCAAGCTAGGGCCGCGAACCCCTTCTCACCATGGACTGGATACCCATTTCCCCAGTCAATATGGGTCGCCCTATACAAGGCGTCTAGTGAGGAAGAAAGCAAATGATTGGAGAATCTATCCAATTTGATGACGGTTTCGATGTAGTGAGACTGGACTGGCAACCCATAGAACGGCATCCTAGACCCTTCAAGAGGAAGAACCCGAACGACTTCGGGCGAAACGCCTTCAGGTTTGCCCTAAGCCTATCGCATATGTTCTAGGGATTCGTCGGGTCTCAGCGACCACGCGGGGTTAAGGGGTCCTGCGGCCTTTTTCCGGATGAACATCGCTTCCTAAGGACTTGCGGCCCGAGGACCACAAGGTTAGGCCGTTCCTCCACATTCAAACCAATCAACAATATGCCGCCCATCTCGTAATATCGTCCTAGAAAAAACCGAGCGCTCACATCTACCGAAAGGTCGGCGGATGTGAGACCCTTGAAGATTTTTCCTTCAACGGCAGTTGGGCGCTTCGCTTAGAGAGCGGCGGGTGCAAGTGTTAGTCCCGAGTTCGCATTGGAGTTGCCTGACACGGTCTGTGCTGCTTGATTGATCAAGTCAGCTACGGCTCGGGGGTGGGAGATCATCACCAAGTGTGAGCCTCTGACTTCGACGATGGTGGCGTTGGCGCGGTGAGCCATGAAGAGCTGGGCGAAAGGCGGAATGGCTCTGTCGATGGTCCCGAGGAGGTAGAAGGACGGAATGGTCTTCCATGCAGGCACGCCAGATGTCTGCGATAGAGCACTAAGTGCGAACGGACGCTGGGTTGAAGCTAAGACTGCGCCCTCATTGGGTGGAAGGTCGTTCGCGAAGCATGAGGGGAAGAGATTTGGTTTGACGTAGAGATCAACGTCTCCACCAGTTAATGGCACGAAGTTGAAGACCGTGGCAGGGTCTCCTGAAAGGCATGACGGAGACTGGCCAGGTGGCGGTGGGACGCTGGAGAGCGATGCTAGTGATTCTCCTTGGTCGGGTGCGAAGGCGTCTATGTAGACTAGAGCTTTCACGTTCGGATTTCCGGTGGCTGCATTGGTGATGACTGCTCCTCCGTAGGAGTGGCCGACCAGGATTATTGGGCCACTGACGCTCTGGAGGAAGCTGGCAATGTAAGCGGCGTCGAAGGTTAGGCCTCGTAGTGGATTGGCCGGGGCGTATACCGTGTATCCGTGTTGTTGAAGGATACCGATGACGCGACTCCAGCTCGATCCGTCAGCCCACGCGCCGTGGACGAGAACGATGGAGGGTTTCGGCCCGGATGCGGTATCAGATCTCGCAGCAACGACATAGGCTGGAACGATGAGAAGAGCGAGGATTGCTAACGGGATGAACTTTTTCATTCTATCATTTCACCTCTCTTGATGGAACTTTGTTTCACTCGGTTTGGGTTTGATAAACTTGCAGTGGATCGAAGGATGATTGCGAGAGACGCGATTCGGAGTAAGATCGCGGGTCGGAATAGACTAGCCAGTTGCTGGAGTGAGGCTTAGCTTAAGCTCCACCAAGAGTGACGATCAGGTCAGTAAGGAATCCGGCCAGTAGTCCAATGAAAAGCCCGACCATTAGCAGATCGTTTCTGGATTCTCGTCTCGCAGTATTGTACATTAGAAGGGCCACGTAGATCAGTGCTCCGCCGGCTAGTGATAGGAACATGATGTACGTCAGCTGGGATACCCAGACGCT
>DASPWY010000177.1:0-3214 GCA_035637575.1 Bathyarchaeia archaeon | reverse complement strand
TGGGAGTTCCTCTAATCGAAATCTCAACTGGCGCTGACATCAATCATCCTGAGGAAGCTGGCAAAGTGGCCTTCGCAATCGGGAAGATGCTCCGCGCTTCAAAGCGTGTCAAACGTGGTCTCGGAAGCATTAGACAAGATCTCAACGTATCCATCAAGAATGGTGCACTGATAGAAATCAAGGGTGTTCAGGAACTCGAGCTCGTTGCCAAGGTCATAGAGCTCGAAGTAACTCGCCAAACAATCCTGTTGCAGATTCGAGACGAGCTCCGAACGCGAAATCTCAAACCTGCGGACTTCTCCGACAATTTTGTTGATCTGACGGAGCAACTCTCATCGTCACAGTCGAACGTTATTCAGTCGGCCTTGAAGAACGGGGGCTTCGTTCTCGGCATCCGTCTTCCAGGTTTCAAGGGACTTCTCAAACAGGAGCTAATGCCAGGAGTCAGGCTGGGAACCGAATTGGCGAAGCGAGCAGTTTTTTGGGGACGGGTGGGAGGAATCTTCCATTCTGACGAACTTCCCGGCCATGGGATAAGCGAAAGTGAAGTCAAAGCGATTTACAGAAGACTTGAATGCGGCCCCTCGGACGCATTCGTTCTGATCGCCGATTCCAAAGAGAATGTCCTTGATGGATTGAAGGCGGTCCTCGAAAGAGCAAAGGAAGCCCTAGCCGGAGTACCCGAAGAGACCCGCACAGCTAATCCTGATGGGACGACACAGTACATGAGACCCAGGCCGGGCCCAGCCAGGATGTATCCTGAGACCGATGTCCCACCGGTCCAGATCGGTTCTGAAAGGATCATGCGCATCGCTGAGAATTTGCCTCGCATGCCCGAGGAAGTGGCGAAAGAGCTCGGATCAAAATATGACGTCGGTCCAAAGCTTGCGGGTGAGCTGGTAAACTCGGACTACCTAGGAACGTTCGAGCATATTGTCACGAGTACCAAAGGAGTGTCACCGAGCTTCGTGGCGACAGTGCTCACAGGATCCCTACGCAATCTTGAAAGAGAGAAGGTCCCGATTGAAAATGTAACCGACTCTCACCTCAGGGAGATCTTCAATCTGGTGGGGGAGCAAAAGACGGCTAAGGAGTCGGTTATCGATATCATCAAGTGGGTATCGTCGAATCCTAACGCTCCTGCAAGGGATGCTCTCGGAAAGCTAAATCTTGAGATGTTAACGGAGGAACAATTAAGTGAGATCATTTCCAGAATCTTGGAGTCTAATCGTTCCTTCGTCAAGGAGAATGGGGCGAAGGCGTTAGGAAAAATGATGAACTTGGTGATGGGCGAGGTTCGGGGTCGAGCTGACCCGAAGCTAGTTACCGACCTCCTGCGGACACGATTGGAACAATTCAAAGGGTGACATCAGTTGATTCGCGAAGGTCCTGAAAAATCATCGATGGTCGAAATGGACGATCTTGATCGGAAGATCCTCCAAGCGTATCTAATGGATGCTCGAATGTCCTACAGGGAATTAGCGCACAAGCTGGGAGTGTCAACGACCACTATTCAGTCGCGAACCAGCAAGTTGGAAAAATCTGGCATTATTCGAGGATACTCGGCGATCTTTGATCATGAGAAGGTAGGGTTTCAATTGACAGCGCTTACTGAGGTTTCGGTGGCAAAGGGGAAGTTGTTGGAGCTTGAGAAAGAGGTCGCTAAGATGCCCCAGGTGTTAGCCGTCTATGATGTGACGGGTCTCACTGATGCGATGGTGATCGCTAAGTTCAAGAGTCGTGAGGAGCTCAGCAAATTCACGAAGGCGTTGTTGGCGATGCCTTTCGTGGAACGAACGAATACGCATATTGTATTGACTACTGTGAAAGAGGATTTCAGACTACTGTAGAATTATCCAGTCAGAATCGGTTCCTTCTCTAGTTCGCTGAGAGGTCAAGCACCTCTCGGCTTGCTAGCGAGAATCAGATGCGTGAGACTACTTTCACTGTATGTACTTCTGGGCAATTAGGAGTTCTGCGTTTAGGATCGAGCATCCAGCTCCCCCTCGAACGAGGTTGTGTCCCAAGACGATGTACTTGATTCCATTGAGGGCAGAATCCCTTCGCAATCTTCCAACACTCACAGTCATGCCGTTGCCTTCATCTACGTCGAGTCGTGTCTGAGGTCGATCCTCCTCTTCCCGAACGATCACGGGATGATTCGGCGCACTAGGCAGTTTCATCCTCTGCGGCGTCGACTGGAACTCCGACATCGACTTCGCGGCTTCTTCTGGAGAAGTCGGAGTTCTTGTCTTGGCGAAGACGGCTTCAATGTGCCCATGGATTGTTGGCACTCGTTGGCAACTAGCCGATACCGTAACCGTTGCTGGTTTGGTCGCGGTACCAAGAATCTTGTTTGTCTCGCGCTCTACTTTCTCTTCTTCGTTTCTAATGAAAGGGATCACGTTCTCGAGAATGTCGATCGACGCTACTCCCGGATAGCCTGCTCCAGAGATTGCTTGCATGGTTGATACGATGACAGTTTCGAGGCCGAAACGATCTTGAAGCGGCTTCAATGAAAGGCTGAGGATTGCTGTTGTGCAGTTCGGATTCGCCACTATGAAACCGTCCCATTTCGTCCTACGCTTCTGATTTTCCACGAGTGAGGCGTGTTCAGCGTTCACCTCAGGGTTGAGTAGCGGAACATCGTGGTCCATTCTGTGCGATGATGCGTTTGAGAAGACTGGAAACCCTGCTTTGGCGAAGTCTTCCTCGATCGGTCCTGCTACTTCAGTGGGAAGAGCGGAGAAGACGATATCTGGGTCAGCTATCGCCCGGGGAGTTGCCTCAACTACCTGTAAGTCTCCTAAATCGTTGAGGAAGTGTCTCTGAATCTGCCCGTCTACTGCAGCAGCATAGGGTTTTCCGACACTCCTGTCGCTGGCCGCAACTGCAGATACTTCCAGCCATGGATGCTTAGCGAGGAGCTGTACGAACTTCTGACCCATCATCCCCGTAGCCCCGAGAACTACGGCTTTCTTCTTCGTCGTTGGCACCATGTCTTCCCTCTGTTGGACTCGTTCTCTTAGTCTCTAACTCATCTAGATAGCTGAGAGCCACTTAACTTGGTACCTCCCGTCCCGAATATGTCAGTATCGTTTTCGAAACTTGCGCTTGGGAGTTCATAGTTTCGCTTAGACCTTTATAGGCTGGGAACGATCATTGAGCAACGATATTGTATGCCTCAACGATCAGAAGAACTGACCCAGTCTTC
>DASPWY010000176.1:0-6166 GCA_035637575.1 Bathyarchaeia archaeon | reverse complement strand
CGTAGTATTCAGTGTTGAAGAAGAGGGACTCGTGGGTCTCGGGGCAGTAGAACGCTGAAGGCTCACGGCCTTCTACGCCGATCGCAGAAATGACCCTTGAATGGATAGGCGAAGCTTGTGATGCCTGATGCCAGTTGAGGGTCCAGAAATCGTACTGGTGCTTGCTGTTGCCCTGGAACTCGATGTTGACCCCGTTCAGGTTCGCCTTTGAGCGAAGAGAATGTAGGGTGAGTTTCTTCTGTGCGGCTTCTTTTAGACGTTCGAACTTGTCCCGGGGGACGTTCTTGTCGCCCTTGACTCGTGTCGTTGAGGCGGTGACGTAGTTGTCTAGGGTCACTTCGTAGGGCTCCGAGAGGATAGTGCTGCTATCGCCTCGAATATGACCTTTGCACCCACGGCAGCCGTCTGTCCAGAATCCAACTGGGGAGAGACTTCGACGAGATCGAGACCCAGCGAGTTACGGTTCATCGCGGCTTCAACGAGGGTTAGTAGCTCATCGGTCGTGATGCCGTCTGGTTCTGGGTTCCCGACTCCGGGGGCGTATGCTGGGTCAAGGACATCAATGTCAACGGTGAGGTAGCTGTGTTTGAATTCTGAGAGGAAGGTCCGGATTCTCTGCGCGGTTTTGTGAAGTGGATTTTTCCTGATGTCTTGTGGAGTGATGATTTGGAGGCCGGAATCGTGGCAGTAGTCGAGCTCTGGTTTCGAGAATGCTCGGATCCCTACTTCCATCACGTGGCTCGGACCTATCCGTTCTGCGACTCTTCGCATGAAGGTAGCGTGGGATAGCTTCTCCCCCAGAAACTCATCTCTCAAATCAAGATGAGCGTCGAGATTCAAAAGCCCAATGTCGGTTGGGAGGGCGTCAATGGCGGCCTTTGTTACCGTATGCTCTCCGCCTGCCATGATAGGAATCTTGCCAGCCGCGGTTAGTTCCTTCCACACGGCTGTAATTCTTCTAAGGGTCTCATTGAGATCCTCGACCGTGTCGATATCTCCCGCGTCGTGCACCGGGATTTTCTCAAGATCCAGATTAGACCGGATGCTGTAGAGTTCCATGTTGGCTGATACGTCCCTGAGGGCGGAAGGCGCAAATCGGGATCCGGGCTTGTAGGTGCTTGTCCGATCGAATGGGACGCCGAAGAAGACAAAACGGGACTTTTCGAGAGGGGACGATATTCCGGTGAAAGCTGGTCGAGGGGATAGATAGAGTTGAGAGTGGCTCAAGGTCTCTTCGAGTCCCTAATGGTATCGAATGTAAGGCTTACGAGTTCTCCCAGCCTGAAACCCACTCCTGTATCTCCCGTTTGTTAGAATCGGAACTTCTTCATCGGATGCACTCTTGCAAGGTGCGTTTTACGCCTGTGCCAATCCTCGCTGCGGATGAATAAGGAAGGAGATTACACGTTCTGCTTTAGCTTTCCAGACTATCGGACGCACGACAGGCGTGGGTCCGACTAAATACTTATTACAACGATTCAGGAAATCTTTAACACATCAACCAGTTGAATCGCAACAGCCTCTCAATCATTCTACTTCTCTCAATGTTGATTGAGATGGGCATGCTGGGGGCGTTGCCGCATTTCGTAAATGGTGCGACCAGCTCTAGCTATCTCGAAGATCTCGTGCTATCATTCAAACAAGATGCCACGTCTGTTGCGTACAATGTAACCATGGTCGAACAGTGCGAGTCCGGCGGCAGCGGACCCCTCTATTCCATTGCTGGCGTCACCGAGCCCGGCAACTGGTACCACTTCGGCGTCGATTGGAACTGGCCCTCGTCTGCGGGCTTTCGTGCTTTCTTCAATGTCGAAAGCCCGAGCAGCAATCTATTCACTGCGAAAGACCCGATGAGCCAGATTCACGATGGAGACAGCGTCCTCTTGTCAATGTCGTTTTCTGGAGGCAAGGTCATCATGTCAGTTCATGACTGGAATACATCAGCTAGCGACGAGCAGAGCTATTCTGTTCTCGGCGGAACCCGGTTCGTAGGTAACCCGACTAGTCCGGCTGACTCGAACGGAATGTTCACCGGAATCCTAACCAGGGAAAATCATCAAGCACCTTACTATGGAGATATGCAATCGGTCGTCTACAGAACCTCGACTCCGATATCGGCCGCTTACATGAGAATAGTAGAGTTTCCTTATCCTAGCAAGTCGCCTGTCGTGTTCGATGACTATGGATCATACGACTACGCTAACCCGTCTCTACTACAGGACTTCCACTCAAACGGTGCCACTTTAGCCTCAGACGCGTACGAGTTTCAGACTGGAGGGTTATCTACCGCACCAAAGTGTGCGTCTCCGGCTGGATCTTCCCAGCTTCCGTTTCTTGGTGGAATAACACGCCTCTTAGAGATTCTGGGAGCGATCGGAGGAGCCGGTGTGGTCTTGACTTTGCTTGGCGTGTTGATTACAAGGAGGAGAGAAAAGAAGCCCCCACAGACTTCAACGACGAGCCCGTAAGCTCTCTCTTCGCTTTCGCACCGTGCTTCCCAACTTTCAACCTTGCTCTGTCCAGTTGATACCGCGATATAGGTCGCAACGATTACTTGCTAAGAGAGCTTCCATGGGTTTTTGTGTTGGCAGCGATGTTCTACAGCCTTTGAGGAATTGTACGGGTCTCCGAGAGCCCATAATTGGGCGTGAGATGAAACAACAGCTCGTAGCCTTTCTTCTTAGAGGGAGCTTGTCGAACCGAGCGTGAAAACTGGTAGTTTCGACGGCTGTGCTTGCTACGGCTAAGGTCGTCATTCAGAACGCAGTCACGTTTCGAACAGATACCCCATACGAGGCATGTCCTGAGATACTTGGCCTAAAGCTGAGGTTCTATCCCACTCCCGGCGCCTAGTACAATACTATCTGATCGATTCGGATAGTCCTATTTGCCGCGTGCTCGCCTTATTGGTATGGTCTCGGATTGGATAAGCGCTTTCTGGTCTCTGCCATCGCGACAGACGCGGTCGGCATTGCTCTTTTCTTGGCCATCTATGAGAATGCTCGTATAGCAACTTCTCTAAGTAGCGTGGCTTCACGTGCGGACATCGCAATCAGCATTCTCGTCATATCGGTAGCTTCAGGCGCAATCCTGGCCACAATCGGCGTGGTCCACAGATTGGGAATAAGCTCGAATACTGCTGTGGGTCTAGGCCTCGCTAGCTTCGTATTGGGACTTTCTTCCCTGTACCTTTCATTCGGTTCAGTTGTAGGATACGGCGACGATCAAGCGGCCTGCGGAGGCTTCCCTCCCGGATATTGGACGAGCAACGGCCAGCTCAATCGTTGTAGCATTTGGATTGTCGTTCATGAAGACTGGCTCGCAACATTGTTCCTCGTGGTCCTCGCAACAGCGGCAATAATATTCTGGGCATCAATTATCACAAGAGTGCGGTCGTCCGAGGTGGAGAATCGAAACGAGGCTGTGGCAGCGTTCGATAGCGAAGCCACCAAGGGGCCCTAAAAATGGAATGGGATTCAACTCCCGGGTTCTAGGACCCTCTCTCGACCGCATCCAGCTTGGCGCCTGACTTTTCCGCGATCCCTTTGGGCCATAGAAGGGAATCACGCGCAAGAGGCCCACCTTTTCGATCTGAAGACGGAGAAGTTAGAGAAGGTAGGAAGATACGTGATCCTCAAGGAAAGCTGGCACTGAGGCCCACAAAAGTCAAGCAGGAAGCTGAGTGAAGGCTGGAAACATATCAGAAACTCCGTTGAGAACCCTATTGCGAAAGCAGACCCGACCGCCAGAGCCCAGGTGAGAACTCGGATTCTGTTCATAGGACCATAGATCGATCCCGCCCAATACTGCCCAATCTGGGCTGATTACAGTTCGAGTCGGGTCGAATGTAAGGCTTATTTTGGGAGGTTGCGGGGCTTGCGCCTGATTCGAGAGATGTCCAAGCAGACGCCCAAGCAAGAGGCAAAGGAGGAGACCGCGGGGGCGACGAGTTTTAGGCCGGTTGGACTCTCGATCTCGTCCTTCTTCTATGCTCTATCGGGAATCTACTACTTGGCCTTTCCGATTGTGGCACAGGACACTGGCGCGTGGCACTTGTATGTGATTGGCGCCGCATCCCTGCTGGGAAGTTTTGGAATATTCAGGATGGCAAGATGGGGTCTCTGGCTGGGGCTGCTTCTATTTCCTCTCCAGATCGTCGCCCCTTCTTCTACGCTGTTGACAGTGATATCTTACCCAGGGGTCTGGCAACAGCCAATCGCTATCGCCTTCGTAGCATCCTTGTTCGTGCTGATGTTCTTCGCCTCTCTGACATTTCTACTGGTCCTTGACAAGCGACGCAGCTTCAACTAGGTTATCCGTAGCCTGCTGAGCCGTCGAAGGTGCGGCTGCGGTAGGGGACTCTGACGCCTTTGCCCTTGTCTTGTTAGAGTAGCATCGCGCGCAGGAGGTCATTGGTCTTCGGCCCTTGGTTCTTGCTTGGACGAGTTGGAATCCACAGATCTTGCAATTGGTCTGGGTTATGGAGAGGGTTCCGAATTGTGGAAGAGGCAAGGTGAATCTGCATCCCTTCTCATATCCCGTGCAGCCGATGAATCTCTTGCCGGAGGTTCGGCTTCGAATAATCTTCAGTCGTGATCCGCATTGGGGACATGGATAGTCGAAGGTGAGGCCGGCGGTTCTCTGAGACACCACGACCTCTGCTAGCTGGGACCCTATCTCGTCCTCCCTGGCGATCAGACCGAGCATTATTGGTCGGAGATGGTCCAGAGTCTCGGCTATGACTTGGCCTCTAGTAGTCTGGAGTGTCTGAATGTTGTCCATCAAGGTTTCAAGTCTGGCTGTGAATGCAGGGTCGATTATAAGCGGACAGTACTTGTTGAGGAGGTTGACGATCTTCAGCGCGATGGGAGTTGCTTCGATCCGGATGTTCTTGATGTAGCCTCGTCGATATAGAATCTCGATGATCTCAGCCCTTGTGGCCTTGGTCCCGATGTTTTCCTCTTCCATTCTTCGGAGGAGACTGCTAGGATTGTATCGTGGCGGAGGCTCAGTGAACTTCTGCGTGGCTTGGATATTTGTGATCGGTGTCTTGTCGCCGACTTTGAGGTTCGGGAGTGTTTGGGACTCATCTGAAGCGTAGGGCTTGTAGAATTGGATCCAGCCCTCACGGAGAAGATGGGTTCCTCGGAGGAAGAATCGGTGTGGCTCTTTCTTGAGAGTTAGCTTTGAACTTTCTCGGAGGCTGGGCTCGGCGAAGGATGACATGAACCGTCTGATGATTAGGTCGAGGAGATTTGCTTCGGGCTGGATGAGGACTTGCTTGGGCGGTTCTCCGGTCGGATAGACTGCTGGGTGTGCGGGATCTTCCTTTGGACCTTGATTGGGGCGGAGTGAATTGTTGAGGGTCAGCTTTGAGGCGAGATATTTGTACTGAGGCATGTTCGCGATGCCGCGGATAATCTCTGAATATCCGATGTCGGGAGGCAGCTTCTGGCTCGAAGTACGTGGATAGGAGATCAACGCCCGAAGGTACAGCTTCTCCGCTTTTGCGACGGTTCTGGATGGGGTGAATCCGAAGTGCCTGAATGCTTCCGACTGTAGATTGGAGAGATCGAACGGGTAGGGCGGGCTCTGCTGAATATTTCGAGACTCAGTACTTTCGACTTCAAGAATGCAATTCTTGCAATCTCTTACTACTAATTCTGCTTCGGCAAGGGTAGAGATCTTTTCTTTCTCGTATTCCAGCGTGTACCCTTGCCCGTTCTGTGTTAGCGTTGCGTCAATTGTCCAGAACGGGGTCGGGGTAAAGCATTGGATTTCTTCTTCTCTGTCGACGACGAACTTCAGGGTCGGGCCTTGGACTCTGCCGGTGGAGAGAGTGGAGTAGCCGCGGTTCTGTTTGAGGGATGATTCTGTTAGGAGCCGGGAGAGGTTGATTCCGTAGAGCCAGTCGAGTTCGTGTCGAGTGCGGCCGGCCTCGACTAGTGGCATGTCGAGTTGGGGTGCGAGGTTCCTGTAGGCGGATTTGAGTTCTTTCTCGGTCATGGTGCTGAACTTCATGCGCTGAGCCTTCGAGTCGGCGCCGTGACAGGCGTATCGTAGGATTGTGTATCCGATAAGCGAGCCTTCGAGATCATAGTCGCATGCGTTGATGTAGCGGTCAGCCTTGTTGGCGAGTGAGCTGATAACCTGTATCCATCGGCCT
>DASPWY010000175.1:0-6692 GCA_035637575.1 Bathyarchaeia archaeon | reverse complement strand
AGCCGGTCAGTGTTGGCCAGAGATTTTAGGAGATCGGCTGCGGTGGTCTCGGGCATGCTATCGACAAGTTCGTCGACTGCAATCTCGCCCCTCGTGGCTAGACTTGATTTGACGTTCTCGCGGATCTGTCTGACAAGGTCCTTGACGACAACAAAGGAAGGCTCTGTCTGAGCCACGTCGTCCTTGTTGAGGTCAACTCTGATTGAACCGTTTCCCGACTTCTCAATAGCTTGGGAGACTTGTCGCCGGACCTCGTCCTTCAGCGATCTGATCTCCTCCCGGAGCTCTTTCCTGATGTCCCCGATATCGTCGCTCAAGTAAACGCGCCTATACTCATCTGTACTGGCACAAAGGCAGAAGTATAAAACATTTTACTTTTGACGCCAATTAGATAAAAGACGTTTTCCTAGCGGCCCCATCGCTGACGAAGCTAGTTCGGATCGTCCCAACTAGATATCGATGGGCTTGTCACTTCATGTGGACGATTCAATATGGCGAACTCCAATTAGAACCATCTCGGTCCTGTACAAGTATGGCCGCCTACATCGCGATGTTGCGAGGCGTCAACGTAGCCGGACACAACACGATCAAGATGGAAGTTCTTCGCGGATTGTGCCAAGGTCTCGGCTTTCAGAACGTAGAGACCTACGTTCAGAGCGGAAACATAGTTTTTCAGGCCGCGACAGAAAATCCCGCCGGCCTCTCGAAACGTATCGGCGAAACAATTCTCCAATCCTGCGGATTCGACACACCCATCATCGTCAGAACGTCAAAAGAAATGCGAAACGTTATCGCGAATAACTCGTTCTTGAAAGAGAAGGGCGTCGATTCCTCGAAGCTGCATGTTACTTTTCTCTCGGAAACCGCGCAGAGAGGCTTGGTGAAAAAACTGGAAACACTCGCAACGAGTCCAGACCGATTTCACGCAGCATCTCATGAGATCTACCTGTACTGTCCAGGTGGATATGGAAAGACGAAACTCTCCAACAGCGCAGTAGAAAAAGCGCTGTCGGTGAGAGCTACGACTCGAAACTGGAAGACGACCAATACTTTGTTTGAGATGGTCTCGAAACTTTGACCATGACAAGAGCTTCAGATCTCAAACCCGACAGACTCATGTTCGCAATCATTTCAGCTTCGTCAACCAGGGGACGGAGGTCCAGGCGGTTTCGGCTGTGATCGGCGCCTACCCAAAGTATAACAGCGACAGAACAGCCCTCGCGACAGATGGCCATGCTTCTGATTCTGGGTCGATTAGTTCGTAGTGGCCGATCTTGTCAAGCTTGACGAGAGTGGGCCGATCGCCTAGCTTCTTCGCCTTCTCGATGAAGGCCTCGGACTGAGAAATCGGGACGGTATCGTCAGCCGTTCCATGAACTAGGACCTGTCTCGCGCCTGTGGGAAGGAGTTCTATTGGGGAGCCCGCCTTGTAACGGTCTGGGTGTTCGTCGGGTGTTCCACCCATCAGCCGTGTTACCGTACCGTGTCCCAGCTTCTGCTTCCACGCCAGACGCAGGTCGGATACTCCAGCGAGCGAGATCGCGCTAGTAATGGCTTGCTTCTGGTCGCTGTGGAGAGGTGAGCCTTTGCTGATCTGGTGACTACCAACCAACCAGAGGGCCAGATGTGCACCTGCAGAATGGCCAATGAGGGCTGTACGAGCCAGGTCGAAACGTGGGTCAGGAGACATTGTTTGGATAATGTTGCGAGTCGCGAGGTTGATGTCCTGAAAAGTTCCAGGCCAACCACCACCCGAGTTGCCAATCCTTCGGTATTCTATGTTGCACGTGATTACTCCCTTAGAGGTGAAGGCGGCACAGAGATGCCCGATGTGCGACAGGTCGTAAACGGACTGCCAGAAACCACCGTGAACAACGAAGAGCAGCGGGAAGGGTCCCTTACCGTTGGGAAATCGAAGTTCAGCGAACTGATTTGCATCACTGCCGTAAGAGATCCTCAGGTCGAAAGGTGGTGACGCCCTCTCTAGGATGCCGGTCAAGGGGGGCTCCTCGTTCACGTCCTACGTAGTCCTGGTTGCTCCCATTTAGATTTCCTCGTCAGCCCAGTCTTGCAGGACTGTGGGGTCTCTCGTGATCAAATGAATGACTATAGTGTCTTGGGCAGAATTCTTCTGCTCAACTCGCGAGAGTCCTCGATCGTTCAAGCTACTATAATCATAAAAGCTTTTTAAATGCATCGAACCGGCATTCTGAGACCATGGTTGCTTGGAGTCCCCGAAACACAATAATAGTCGCGGTGTTATTGTCCGCACTGGTGGGAGGCGTAACAGGGCTCGGCGTGTCATATCTCGCTCGAGTCAGCCCGACGCCTCAGTCGCGAGACTTGTATCTATTCGGCGTTGACCAGTCGTTCAACTCCAGCCTTGCCTCTGGATTGAAAGCAGACTATGCATTCTCGTCCAGTGTCATAACCGCAAACAGGGGCGACACTTTGGTGATCCACTTCTACAACCCAACCGACCAAAATCATACCTTCACGATAGGTTCTCCCTATGCAAATGATGTGTTCGTGGCGGCGCATCCTACCGACCAAAGCCCAATTCACAACGCAACCATAACAATCAATGCAAACCAGGATGGAATATTCCCATTCCACTGCAAGTTCCACGCGCCGTCCATGTCGGGAAGCGTCGTGGTGCATTGATAATCACCGCCGCTGCAAGTGGAACCTGTTTCCAATCAGAACATTTGCGACTAAGAGAGTGAACGGTCAAATATATCCAACATCGGAAAGTGTTATTAACATCCGACCGTAATCGTAGATTCTGATGGCAAGTAGCCGATTCTGGGTCTTCATTCTCGCAATCTTATCTCTTGCCTCGCTCTTTGCGACTACGGTCAACATTCCTCCACGGGTCGATGCTGCCTCCACTCCTAGTATAAGCCTGATAGGATTCATTAGCGCTTGGAACAACACTGGTACGCCCAACCCCAAGATTACTGTAATTCAGGGAGACACGATAACCATTCAGCTATCGAGCGGAGACGGGGCCCCTCACAGATTCTTTGTAGATGTAGACAGGAACGGCATGACTCCAGATTGTCCAGGAGCTGACGTGTGTTCGAATCTCTTTCCCCCGTCTACCACCCTGACTTTCACTGTCAACTTTGCGCCTGGCACTTACACTTACTACTGCTCCGTTCATCCGACGACCATGTTAGGACAATTCGTTGTTCTACAGCCACCTGTTACCGGCGGTGGAGGTCGACATCCACTTGAAATGTGAGAAATCTCTAGTGCCGTTCCGCAAACCTAAATAGGCACATTAGGACGCATGCCCGCGTATCTGGTGTGAAGGCGATGGGTGGTCATCTTTACTGGCATGAGTGCCGTGTCGAGACCATCCTCGACGACTAGGCACAAGCACCAAATCTTAACGCTCCACGTCTCGTCCCATTCTTCCTCTCTCACTCTCAAAGGTACTTTCAATCTTTCCGGCTTTTTACGCGTTTTCAACTTTAGCGGATCCAATTCATCCTGCGCGAAAGGAATCAAGCTGAGATCAGCGTCACTTCCGCTAGTGTTCGATCGTAGAGATTGCGCAATTGTTGGTGTCCGCGCCGTAGCTAACGATCGATTATCGACTAAGCTTTGGCGATCGTAATGGAATCGGGAAAGACACGCAGACTCGGACGAATATTCCGGAACGATGGCAAAACCGTCATTGTTCCGATGGATCACGGAGTACCGGCTGGTCCGATCGAAGGACTCGGGGACGTGAGGAGAATTGTGGACCAAGTTGCCAAAGGAGGAGCGGACGCGATCTTAGTGCATGCTGGAGTCGCGAAGACTGTTGACACCACCAACTTAGGTCTCATTCTCCACCTTTCTGGAGCCACTCGCTTAACCGGCGACCCCAACTGGAAAACGCAGCTTTGCACAGTCAAAGAAGCAGTCCGTTTGGGCGCCGACGTAGTTTCAGTCCACATCAACGTGGGATCGGAACACGAGCAGAACATGCTGGACAACTTCTCGCGAATACTTGACGAGTGCGACGACTATTCCATGCCATTACTCGCTATGATGTATCCGAGAGGACCGAAAATCCGGGACGAACACTCGTACGATGTTGTCAGCCACGCGGCTCGACTAGGATATGAGCTCGGAGCAGACATCGTGCAGACGAACTATACCGGTGATGTCGAAAGTTTCAGGGACGTCGTCAATAGTGTGAGAGTACCGATCGTTGTTGCAGGCGGTCCAAAAACAGACAGCGCGAGCGTGTGCCTTCGAAATGTTTACGAATCTATCAAAGGAGGGGCTGTCGGCGTGTCAATCGGTAGGAATGTTTTCCAGCACCAAGATCCGACTATCATGACGCGTGCCATCGCAGAAATTGTGCACAGCGAAGCAAACCCGGGAAACGCACCGACTGGGCTGGGTGAGAAAAGTGAAACAGTTCTGACCAGACCTAGTTTCGCGACCTATCCAAGGATTTCATTTGCAGGATGAAGTAAGAGCAACAAAAGATCATGATGCTGCCCAACTACAACTCACTGTCAAGAATCTCTCGGAGGCCTGATCCAAGATGATCAGAGAGTATATTCCGGCTATCATTGAAAACCACGACCTAACCACTGACCAGGCGGAGGCTGCAATGATGGACATCATGACTGGACAGGCCACACCAGCACAGATCTCGGCGTTCCTGATAGGGTTGAAGAAGAAGGGAGAAACCGTTGACGAGATCACTGCCATAGCTCGAGTGATGAGGACTTTCAGTAGAACTGTATGTCCGAAGGTTGACGGCTACTTGCTGGACACGTGCGGTACTGGCGGAGACAAGACAAAGACCTTCAACGTCAGCACGACTGCCGCCTTTGTAATCGCCGCAGCCGGAGTTAGAGTCGCAAAACACGGCAATCGATCCTTCACGAGCCGATGCGGCAGCGCAGACGTACTAGAACAGCTCGGCGTTAGACTGGAGATCGAGCCTGCGCTTGTGGAGAAGGCGATTGAAGAAATCGGCATCGGGTTCATGTTCGCGCCCAATTTCCATCCCGCTATGAAGAACGTAGCCTCGATTAGACGGCAAATAGGAGTACGCACAGTCTTCAACATTCTAGGCCCGCTGACCAATCCGGCAGGGGCAAATGCACAGCTCATCGGAGTCTACGACAGCGAACTCTTGGAACCGATGTGTGTCGCCGCCCACAACTTGGGAGCAAAATCTGTCATGACCGTTTACGGGGTTGATGGGGTTGACGAGATTTCCTTAACGGGAAAGACAGTCATTGTCAAACAGCAGAACGGGAAAACAGTCAGAGAAGAAATCTTACCTGAAGACCTCGGCCTAAACAAGACTACTCCGGAAATGCTGGCAGGCGGAGACCCTGAGCAGAACGCTCGGCTTACAGCCAGAATCCTTTCCGGTCATTTAGGAAGAAGTGACCCCCGGGTCCAGATCGTTGCGGCAAACGCCGCAGCTGGGCTGGTCCTCTGCAAAGCAGCCGAAGACATGAGGACAGGGGTCGAACTGGCCCTCAATGCTGTAGAGAATGGAAGAGGGCTTCGGATCCTACGTCAGCTAATCGAGCTGTCGGGCGGGAATCCTGACCGACTGGAAATCGTGGCGTGAGTGTCGATGGTCGACTACATCGCAGGCCTGGCCTTAAAGGCAGGGGCGAGGGTCGAACGTGGCTATTACGACGGTGTCCAGACGGGAAAGCGTTCTAGCAAAAGCCTAGTAGAAACCATCCAGAGACTTGAGAGCACACCGGTCATTACGGAAGTAAAGTTCGCCTCTCCATCAGCTGGAAAAATAAGGGAACATGGAGACCCGCTCCGAATTGCCAGGGCGATGTTGAAGGGCGGAGCCTGTGCCATCTCAGTCCTCACCGACCCTGAAGACTTTCAAGGAAATATGGACACGCTTGCAAGCCTAAGCCGAGAAGTCGACGTCCCACTAGTAATGAAAGACATCATTGTGTCACCCGTACAGGTCCAGGCCGCAGCTAGAGCGGGCGCCAGCGCGGTCGTGTTGATCAGTGAAATATTCAGTAGACGATTAACTGACGAGCCACTCGACAGACTGGTACGAGAAGCGAGCAGACTCGGAGTTGAGGTTCTTCTAGAAGCAAATAGCCCGGAAGAGTTTAGGAAGCTTCCCGAACACAAGCCAGACTTGTACGGAATCAACAACAGAAACCTTTCCACATTCCAACTGGATCTGTCGACGACGGAAAGGGTCCTTGCGATGAATGGTCATGTTGATCGCCCGGTCATGTCCGAGAGCGGCATAGAAAACCCCAAAGACATTGTACGATTGAAAAATGCCGGGGCAGAAGCGTTCCTCGTCGGGACATCGATCATGAAGTCGTCCGACGTGGAGTCGAAAGTGCGGGAACTGGTCAACGCTTGAAAAGTCTGGCAAAGTTGGGTTCAGCAAACGCGGCTGGCAGGTTTGGAAAGTATGGTGGACAGTATGTACCTGAAACCCTGATGGAACCACTGAAAACACTGGCAGATGCCTATAGACGCTTTTCTCGGGATCCATCATTCAAGAATGAATTGGCGAACTGGTTAGAGCATTACGCGGGAAGACCAACCCCACTATATTTCGCTGGCCGGCTGACCAATGAAGCTGGGGGAGCCAAGATCTATCTGAAGCGAGAAGATCTGTTACATGGTGGTGCTCACAAGATCAACAATACTCTCGGACAAGCATTACT
>DASPWY010000174.1:0-33385 GCA_035637575.1 Bathyarchaeia archaeon | reverse complement strand
CTGATCGATGCGAACAGTGGTCTCAACCTGTTGTCGACGGGGCTCCAGGCCAGCAATGGGACAATGTGGATCGCATGGCAGTCAGACCGCAACGCTCAGATTACGGGCCGCTTCGACATTCTCTACAAGACCTACACGAATGGAGTCTGGTCGATTAGCAGAAATTTCACCACATCAGGCCAGAATGCGGCACCGGCACTCGTTCAGCTGGGTAACGGCACGGTCGGAATATTCTGGACCTTGAGAGTATCTCACAGCTACGAGATCTTCTATTCAAGATACAATACCCCCGGATGGTCCGCACCCGCCCAGCTCACCAACACCAATCTCAACGATACTCAAGTGTCAGCAGCGGTAGGACGGGACGGCACTATCTGGCTCGTCTGGACTAGGGTTGACTCGACAAATCTGTCCCAGCCGGCCTTGAAACAGCTCTACTACAAGAATTGGAAGAGCGGAATCTGGTCATCGGACATTCAATTAACAACGGACTCCAACCAGAACTACGGGTCGGGATTGATGGTCGCCAAAGATGGTATCGTACGCGTGACATGGTCAAAAGGAGCGGCAGGCAGCAGTTACCAGATCTATCAGAAGACGTACAATGGGGCAAGTTGGAGTTCTGAGACAAGGATAGTAACTTCATCGTCGACTGATGAGCATCCCTCTATGTTGCAGGACAGGAACGGCACCATGTGGCTCTTCTGGGGAAGACTCAACGTAGTCTCACCAACAGTCCAGGACTACATTCTCTTCGGAAAATACTCCTATAATATGGGCGGCACATGGTCATCGGAGATTCAGCTGACCAACACTTCGACAAGTGTCGACAGTTTCATGCCTAGCGCTGTACAGTCGAGCTACGGCACGAAACCCATCTGGGTATTTTACACGTCAAACCTGAATGTTCCGACATATGACGTGTTCGCAATCATTTCTAGTGGAGTCGGAAACGTCCATGACGTAGCCGTGGCCGGAGTCTACGCATCGAGCAGCCTCGGGACCACCTGGGAATACCCCGGCGGACTGAGATCCGTGGGTCTGAGCGCAATCGTGACGATTATCGTCACAGTCTGGGACCCGGGTGATTTTAGCCAGACAGTCAGCGTGAGTCTCACAGCCACCAACACTACCAACATTAACCTAGGAACAAGCACCGGCTTCGTCGGCCCAGGAGGCACAGTCAACGTATACTTCTACTGGAACACGACAGGCGTTACGCCGGCCCGATACGGTTTCACTACCAGCATAGCGCTCGCCTCAGGCGAGACATACGGCAATTCTTTCAACAACAATCTAAGCCTCACCAACCAAATGCGCATCATCCCACTCGCCGACGTGGATCAAGACGGCTCTGTAAACATCAACGATGTCTCAGTCTTCTTCTACGACTACGGTTTCTCATCCACGTGCAACTGCAGCCGATGGAATCCCTATCTCGACATCAACAACAACGGGACCGTCGACATCGTCGATCTCGGAGTCTCACTGGCGAACTACAACATGCACATATAGAATCAGAAAAATAGCTTGCTCGGAACTGGTTTCAACGAACCCCATAGTCGCATGATCTGGGGTTTGCTAGGAGCGCGCCTCTGGTTATTCGCGCAATAACCGGAGCTATCAAAAGATCCCAGTATCACATCGTTAGGTAGACGAACGATTAGTGTCGTAGTGTCACGTTCAAATCGAAGAATCTTCTCTTCATCCGTTCTCTAACTAGGTGGATCATGTGAGACAGCTTCGTGTGTCACCTCATCACGAACTCAGCGAATCACATTTGTCAGCCTAAAGAACGATCATTCTGGATCGTTTTTGCGGGAGCAATAAGCTCAGCAGGAGTCTAGCCGCTTGGCTCGTCGTGTACGAAAAGTCTACCCTATTGCGCTACATTGGCCCGAGTCCATAGTAACCATCGCCGTCTCAATCACCGACAAAGGCGACTATGTCGAGACCGTGACAGCCACCCTAGCAGCCGCGAACACGATTACTATCACCATCGGCACCCTGAACCGTCTAGTCTGGGCGGGCAGCACGGTAATCTACTACTTTTACTGGAACACGACCAAGATCAAGCCAGCATGGTACGGAATGTCAGTTACCATCACTTCCCTCGCAGGAGAAACATTTGGAAACGTAGCAGACAACTCATTCAATAACACAAACCAGATCCACGTCCTACCACGTCCTACCGCTAGGCGACATTAACCAGGATGTCTCCGTAACCATAACCGACCTCTCAACCCTCATCTGTGGCTACGGCTCGAATTCCACCTATAACTGTCGCCGCTGGAACCCTACGCGGACATAGACGACAATGGAGTTATCGACATGATCGACGTGGGAATCACCTTTGCGAACTACAATACCTGCACATAGGATCGGGCGGTCCAAGTCATAGCTCGACAATCGCTGAGGGATAATTGCGAATGTTCTTTCGAGCTTTCCAACCGTCCTATTCAACCGGCTAATACCCGTATATTTCTGGAATACCGTGGAAGTCTTTCTCAATCTCGAGTGTTTCGTGGCTATAAAATCCGCCGAAGACTCCGAAAACTCTTATATCGACTGTTCGGGAATTGCTTCTTCGGAAAAACGGGTGCTTAAAACAGTTTGAAAAAACTTAGTGCAATATTTATCATACCACTCATGCTTCTCGGAGCATTTCTCGTCCCATCACTAGCCCACGCAGCAACAGGCATCGTCAGCGTCAATGGTGGCAATAACGTCAACGCGTCCGGCGCGAGCTCAGTCAATGTACCCATCAATGTCGCCAATTCCAACCCGTTCAACGGGTTCGACATCCAAGTTTTCGCCGACCCCAGCATCCTTCGAGGCTCAAGCGTCAGCCTATCCGGTAGCGTTCTATCGAACTCTCCCACAATCGTCTTGGAGTGTATCGACGGCGTCCTTATCGCGGGCACCGTCTGTTCTGCAAACGACGTCGCAGGTGTCGTTCACCTCGCCGCCGTCCAGAACAGTCTGACCAGCAACCCGACAACTGGCCTACTCTTCTCAATCAACTACAACATTGTAGGGTCAACAACCGGCACTCCGATCGGCTACCAGACTGGATGCACAAACACCAGCACCGGCAACAGCGACTGCGTTACCATTGCCAACGGCAGTGGAGTTGCAGTCCCAGAAACCGACCAGGGAGCGACATTCGCTAACCTGATCGATTTCACAATGGTTCCTGCGCACGCAGCTCTCAGCACTCCATCGGGTATACCGATATCTGACACTATCAGCTACGCCTCTGAGGGTGGCTACCAAGACCTTCTCGATGTGACTTGCAGTGCCACAGCTGGTCTTACATGTACTCCAGCAAGTGACACAGTCGATCTTACAGGCCCAACTGCCAGTGACACGTTCACTGTCAGCGGAACCACCACCGGCAGCATTACAGTCAGCGCAACTGGTGAAGGCCTAAACGGGATCAGCAAAAGCCACAGCGTCACCATTTCAGTCCGGATCGCGGCTCCCGACTTCGGTATAGCTCTCAGCCAGTCCGGGGTTACAATTTCTCGTGGAAGCAGTGACTCGACAACCATGGTCAACGTGAACGGCTTCGGCGGTTTCAGCGGCACTGTCACATTCGCTGTCAGCAGCGCGTCCGGCATCACGGGTTCTGCGCCACCGGCGACCTTGACGAATGACGGTTCAGGTCTAAGCACAGCCAGTTCGACCTTGACCATCTCGGTTTCATCGGGTGTTGCAACTGGAAACTATACGCTCACCGTTACAGGTTCGAGCGGCGTCCACAGCCACAGCGCCATGATGACCGTCCATGTTCCAGGCCAGGACTTTAGCTTCGCCGCGGTTCCCGATTCGATCAGCATCGTCAGAGGCGGGACCGTCGCTGCAGACCTCAATCTGGCAAGCATTGGCAACTTCGCTGGTACCATTACATTCTCGACCGTCATCGCTCCGCTATCAGGCCAGCAAGACTCTTGCTGCCGCACCGACAACATCACCCCCGCATACTCGCCTGCCATGGGAACCCTGACAGCAGGTGGCACCGACACAGTCGCGTTCTTCGCGTCGACTGTTGGAGGCCTCGCCTCTACAGGCCCTGACTACACGGCAACCGGCAATTACACCGCCACGATAACTGCGACAAGCGGCAGCTTGACTCACATGGCTGTCATAACCTTCCACGTCGCAGACTTTAGCATCGGCCCATCATTCTGCACTGGCAACGACTTTGTGCAGACAAGTCCAGACTCTCTCAGCGCAACCGTGTTCGATAATGCAAACGGAGTCGACTTCGCAGGCCAGTTCATCGGCACTCCATGCGGCTCGCTGACCATAACAGACCAGCCCAACCCACTCTTGCCATACCTGAGCATCTTCTCGTCACCAGCCCAGATTCTCTGGGTCCAGGCCAGTGCTCTAGGGGGTTTTGCCACGAACGGCTGGGATGGTACGCCCTCAGTCTCGGCGCTCAACTCGCAACTTCCTTCCAGCGGAGTCACCGTTCCACAGCTTGCGCCTGTCTTCGGACCAGATGAGCCGAACAAGGTGTGCTTTGTGCGAACCTTCTGGGCTAACGGTACACAGATACCCTACTCGTACTTGGCCGCAAACGGACCTGTCATCGTGCCAAGCTCGGGACTCTACCCATTCCTCGGCATCATAGACCCTGAGGACTTTGCGGGTCTATCGAACTGGGGCTGCAGATTCGACAATGCAGCGTATCCACGCGACATGGGTAACCCGTCGTTCAACCAAAGGTTCGGCACAAACTACCAGACCATCAACAATCCTGACTTCTGGGGCGTTACTGCATTCTCTCTAGTCGGCACTCTTGCCGGCACTTACACCTTCCAGTTCTGCGCCAACAATGGATCTGTCCAGCACTGCGAGACCTACACTCTCAACGTCATCCACGCTCCAACGGTCAACCAGTTAACATACACTCACAAACTATCCATCGGCAAGACTGGCGGAGTACAGAGCTTCAAAGTGGGCATCAACAACCCAGACTCTCACACTATCTACGCGCAGGTAACAGTCACTGCCATCGGCAGCCTCGGCGACACGTTCACCGTAACATCGCCAGTCGTGACGATCGCTCCATCCTCCAGTGCAACCAACATTCCACTATCGATCACTGTGTCACCATCGATGATAGGTGAAACCTTCACCTTCTCGACCAGTATCGCCGTCGGCCTCGACCCCGTCAACCTTGACGGTACGAGCACAAAGGCCACTGGTGCAATACTCCACGGCAGCTTCACTGTAGTACCATAGACGCAACCGAAAAAATCCAAACTCCCTCCTCTTTTATTTCTCCGACCTTAGCCGTGGCTTAGGCTTTATTCCTCGCTCAATCCGAGGCTTGAGGCGGAAGGCTATAGAGGTCGGCCGCTATCCCGCCCAGGTCTAAGAATTTGACAACCCTTATATCGTCTCAATTCAAATCCGTAACGTCAACCCGGCCTCTAGGGTTCTCGTTCCTGAACATGTTAGTGATCATCACGACGCGCAAGACTCTCACTCTCGGACTTTTGACTATACTTTCCATCTCTACCTTCCTGTTGCCATTGCGGGTTTACGCTTTCGGCTGTTCAGCCTCCCAGTCCGCTGCCTGGCAGATCTGCGGACCCATAGTGTCTCCAACCGGGCTCAATGTGCAGCCAAATGTCATTCAAGCGAACGATGGAACATTAAAGATGGCGTGGACGGCCCGTCCATTATCCAGCTATCTGATATTCTATGCGAGCGGATCCTTCAACGGATCCGCCTGGAACTGGGGAGCCGGTGCCTCTCCAACGACCCAAGGCGGCGTTAATCAGAATCCCGCGCTTGCCCAGCTTCCCAACGGCACCATCTACCTCTTCTGGGCCTACAAGGCCGCCACCTCCCAACACTTCCAGCTGTACTACCTTACCAACAACGGCGCCGGGTTCTCCCACACATACACTCCGGTTCCATTGGCGAATCCAACACCTCTCAACGACACTTTTCCTACGGCCTCCGTCGGGAAAGATGGCACTCTCTGGCTTGCATGGGTCAGGGACAATACGACCCCCAGTGGAACCGGCCCAGTTATGAGACAGTTATGGTATGAGACCCTAGCCCCAGGTGCTGTCCGTTTCTCAGCAGAACAGTCGCTCACCTCCGCTAACGATTCAAACTGGAATTTCCAACCTTCTATCCTTGCGGGAAGAGACAACATCGTCCGTGTCGCATATTCCCGTGGCCAGGCGGCCTTGGGTATTTTCGACATCTACTACATAACGTATAATGGGTCGACTTGGACTTCACCGTTCCAGCTGACAACTCAGACTAGCACCCAGGATAGCAATCCTTCCTTCATGCAGGATCGAAACGGCACATTCTGGATATTCTGGGGAAGAAACGTGATATTGAGCCCTTCAAACTCCGTCTATGTCATCTATGAGAGATCTTCAAATAATCTCGGCTCAACATGGACGGCTGAGACAGCCCTGACCGCAGCGACGTGCTGTATTGACAGCGAGTATCCTGCAGCCGTCCAGTCTACCGCCGACAAAAACATCTGGGTCTTCTATTCGACAGATCCCTCAACCAACTTCGTTATCTACGCACTGAAGACCGTCAACCAGATCGCTCCAGTCCATGACGTGTCCATCTTGTACTTCAGTCCCAACTCTACTACGCAATACGCAGGAGGTTTCCATGATCCATATACTCCCACAGGAGCCCCAATCTATCAGAGTCCTGTCGTTCAGGTCCTGGTTGTCTACAAGAACCTCGGAGATTTTAGTGAAACCGTGACACTGACTTTGAAAGCAACAAACACAACAAATTACCAAATCGGCGTCCAGGTCATACAGATTCCTCCAGCAACGCTCTATGCAACATATTTCAATTTCAACACGACAGGAGTAAGACCCGCTCGCTACGGACTCTCCGGCAATGCAAGCATTCCGATAGAGAGTCTCGGGAACAGACAGGACGGCCTACTCAACACGAAGAACATGATCCATCTTCTCCCTCTGGGCGATATTCAACAGGATGGTGCTGTCACGATCACTGACGTCTCGATACTATTCTACGACTACGGTTTTTCCTGTTATACACCGTCAGCCTGCAGTCCGCGCTATGTCGCGGCAATCTGGGGAGACAATAACGGCAATGGAATAATCGATATCATCGACGTAGGAATCCTTCTCAACAACTTTGGGATAGTCACCTAGGCTCGTCGACTAATCAAGTGAAGCTTCTGGTTGTTCCAGCATTCCTTGACATGCTGTATCATGCTCAAGGTTCCAATACTAATCCTTCGGGTGAGATAGCTTTTTACGGCCAGGCAGGCCGCAACCTTGACTGACGCGTTTGAGAACGATACTTCTCGTCAAGCTTCTCACAGTCTTCCTCGTCTCCTTTTCACTCGCCAGCCTCGCCGGACCCATGGCGACAAGTTCCATCGCCCCCGAAATCCAGCTTGCGCATGCCAACCTCCAGCCTTGTCAGACCCGAGGTGCGGCTGGAGCCTGTTCCGAGTTTTGGTATCCTGCAGGTCCCGCGATGGACAATCTGGTAGCGAACATCTTCACAGACCAGACATCAGAGTTCAACAACATCCAGGCACCTTCCCCAAATATCGACTTTACCGATACGCCTCTGACACCCTCCCTCGTAGCTCCCCTAGGTTCGAGTCCCAACTTCGTAGTCTCGGCACCCGTCTCATCCCACGGCTACTTCGAAATCCAGTTCATGCTAGCCAACAATTTCTGGGGCGTCAACTTCGGCTATGGTAATGATCCAGACGGGGTTCAGATACGCCAGGGCATAGCGCATCTCATCGACAAGCAAAAGTTCGTCGCGAACGATGGAAATATCGGCGTAACCGGATCACCAATTGACAATCCAGTTCCGCCGAGCAATGGTGGACTGCCCTCCCCGAACCCGTGTGCCTGGGACTCATCCTTTCCGGAATCAGGCGCGGGGTGTGTCGTTGGGGGCGTTGGCGGAGTCGCATACCATCTCGCTTCTGCAGCAGGTGTAAACTATGCTTGGCAGCCAGCTCAGGGTAGTCCCGATTTCTGCGCGGCCGCGCAACACTTTATCAACGCGGGAATTGCATCAGGCAAAGACGCGTCCACGTGTGTACTCACTGGGATCTCGAGCCTTGCCTCCGCCCACACTGTCAACTTCTTCGTACGAAGCGATGATCCTGCACGCCTAGACTTGGGCGACAGTCTCGCTCAGGAAATCTGCGCTCTCTTCGGACAGGGTTTCATCACTTCTTGCTCGCCGTATCTACAGACTGTCACAGGGCCGATAACGGCTTTCCCGGGCTTCACCACCTCGACCAACAGCGTGAACTTGAGCTGGGGCATGTATACGGCAGGCTTTCTTGGTGTCTACCCGTTCGACACAAGCCTCTACTTCGAATACAACAGCAGATTCGTCTCCGGGATAGCGTCTATTCAGTCGCCGACAGGACCATGCTCCACTGCCTCGGTCCCGACGAATAGCGCTAACAACTACCTCTATCTCTGCAACAACGCCTACGACAGCATGACCGCCCGGATGGAGTTCGCTCCCTGCATAACAGCCGTGGGAGACCCGGCGCCTGGATCCACGAACAACGGACCCGGCGGCCAGTGTTCAGGCACGACACAGCTCTCGGCCGTGAGCGCGGGCGTACAAGCGGAAAGCCTCTACGGACAGGGAGCCTACACAATCCCCGTATTCACAACCAGCCAGCAGTACGCGTATCTAAACGGCTGGAGCCGAGCGATAAACAATGACGGAGCCGGGATTCCAAACATTTTCACTTGGCTAAACGCGCGCAACCCGGCGCCCTCCCAGCCCGGGACGATCCGGCAGGGCTTCAAACAGACCACCAGTAGCCTCAATCCGTACATTGCCAGCACAGCCTGGGACTTTTACATCATAGGCAACATATACGATACGCTTACGATACCAAACCCTCTGTCGAACGAGCAGATCGTAGACTGGATGATCGTCGGAGTTCAGCCCCTCGCCAACTCCAACCTTGGATACACGCCTCCTGCCGGGACAGTACTTAGCTACCGTTTCACCCTCCGTGGCGACATCTTCTGGCAGGATGGAAGACAGGTCACGCCTTGGGATGTAAAGTTCGCAATGCTCACTCTGAAAGCCACCGGTGCATTCCAGGGTAGCGTGCTGGAACCGATGGTGGGAGTAACCATCATCCATCAGCGCCAGTTTGATGTCAACCTGAACCAAGTCGGACCGTTCACACTCGCAACAATTACTACCGTCACCATGATACCAGGCCACTACTGGTCGACCTGCTCGGGGAGCTTATGGGACAGTTATGTCGCGACTGGAAGCGTTCCGGATAGTTGCATGCAGGCGGACCCTAACAAGATCACGCCCACTTACGATCCGTTAGCCAATGGAATACTAGTCGGATCCGGGCCATGGGAATGCAAGAGCACCACCGGCGTAGTCGGAGGAGGATGCTCTTCGACAGGATTCATGAACCCGCCACCGGGCGGGAGCTATACGCTCACCCGATACGGCAAGGGACTGGCCCCGGCCTCCAGCACCAGCGGAATCTACTTCCACAGCAGCGGTAACCTCGCACTCTACATATGGACACAGGAGAATGATGCTAATCCACTTCAGCCAGTCAGCGCAGTCTCCCTCTGCTTCGGTCAACCTGTATCCAACGGGTCATGCACCCACTGGCAGCACGGTATCGGAGCATCAGCAACCGGGGTCGTTGGCATCAACCAGGTCTCTGCTGTCGAGCTTCGCTACAACCTCAACTGGATCGCGCCCTTCGAATGGGCATCCGCTCCTCCGCTCGGAATCGGAGCCCTGCCTCCAGTCCTCTACGAAGGATCGGTAACTCTCAACCCGTGCAGCGTACAGCCTACTACAGGATACGACTGCTAAACTGACGAGGCTCGTTGTTCGCATCATCAGAGGATGACCGAGGACTATTCCGGATAACCTTTTAAAACGCTAACAACCCTGAAAATCTAAACACGAAGGACAGACGATAATTCGGTTGAACCAGAAGAGCGTTTTTCACATCCTCGCAATAGCTCTGCTAGTAACGCTCGGACTCAACACCACATCTATCTGGCTGCCGACAATTCAGCCTGTACACGCCCAGGGCTTCCCGGCTTCAATCTTCGTAGACCCTCAGAACGTAACCGACCCAACAAAAATCGTTGATTCCAGCGTCTCCATGGGAGTGAGCGTTTCGGAGGCGCCATCTCTCAACGCGTTCAGCGTGATACTATTCTACAATACAACAGTGTTCCGGCATTGTAAACAACTCAGCAGCGGGATGATAATCAATTGTCCCGTTGTCGACTATTCGGGCAATGCGCTAGGAAGCGATGCGACTACTGTTCTTTTCTGTATAGACGGCTTCAAACAGTCCGCGAGCGTAGCAGATTGTCCTTCGACGGATTACGTGGGAGTCATCTCGCTTTCTCTTGTGATAAATGGTAGAGTGACTGACCCTATCCTGTTAGGCTCGCTCTTCAGAATCACATTCACGGTAGCGTCGCTCGGATTTGCACAACTACACCTATTCAACGCGAGTCTATTTACCGCCACTTCGACAACGACCATTCCCACCAACGTTCAACACCTCTCGACCCAGGACGGCTACTTTACCAATGTTGATTGTCCAGTTGGTAGCGGCGCAGCATGCAGGCCGCCCACTGTCAGGGTGAGCTATTCTCCAAATCCGGCGCCCAAGAACACGCCGGTAACCTTCAACGCGACTGTCAAAGAGAACAATAATAGAGCCGCGCCTCTATCTTACACTTGGAACTGGGGAGATGGAACCCAGCCGGATGTCCAGAGTAGTTCCTCCACGAACCCATTTGGCACAATTGAATTCCATGTGTTCCAGGCCACGTCGCTCGGCAGAGAGAGTCGATGCGTCGGCCGGGGCCTATGCGCTGTTAGTCTGACAGTCTACGATAATGAGACAGTTTCTTGGACGACGACAATTCTGGTTAACATACTGAACATTTACACCAAACTTACTGTGGACGTCTCGATCAAAGTCCAGAACGCCATCGCGGCTAGCTCGGTGCCTAACGTGGTTCCAGGAACACCCGTGCAGATCACAGCCTACATAACAAATGTCAGCAATATCGTCGAGAACGCCACGCTGACCATAAACCTAGAAAATACCAAGCTTCTTGGTTCAGGCAACTTCAGTCTTCCATCGGTGGGTGGGACCGGATCCTTGAACGCGACCTGGGACACCACAAACTATGCTCCGCGAGCGTACCAGATCATTGTTCGTATTAGCTCAGTCGTTTCTGCCAAGCCCGTGGCCGGAAGTTTGCTCAGGACTCAAAACGACACTTCACGGAACGTCGAATCACAATTTGTTCTCCTGGTCCCCTCCTTGGTCACCGGGTCGTTCAGCCTCGGTCTTCTCCAGACAACCGGTCTCGCAATCGTAATCTTGGCTGCAATCGCGGCCGGAGTTGCCCGGTTCGTTAGAAAGCCGAGCTATATGGAGGAACCGCTGTAACATGAGAGTAGCAGCATGCGGACAGGGAATGTTAGGGTATTCTGTAAATATCTGGATCATGCTCTGGATTTACCCTGAATCCGCGAAGGGGATAATCTTTTAAGTGTAGGAGCCCGGAAAACTCTTTCGGGAAAATTTGAGAACAATACAAACAGTCAAACTACTAACAGTCTTCGCTATCGCATTCTCTCTCGCTAGCATAACAGGAGCAACATCAGGCAACTTCCAGCTTCCAGCCATCCAGCTAGGCCACGCTAACAGTGCACCATGTCCCGTACTAGGCTCTTCGGGCTCATGTTCAGAGCTTTGGACCCCTGCAGGCCCAGCAATGAACACACTCGTCGAAAACATATTCAACGACGAAACGGCCGAGTATGTGAACCTCCAGTCCGCCACTCCAAGCATTGACTTGACAGACTGGGAGTGCGCCGGAACCCCAAGCAGTGGAACTTGTGGAGCATTGACCTCTAGCGCAAACTTCCTTGTAACTTCACCTCTCGCACAGGTGGGTTACTTCGAGCTTGAGCTCATGCTCGCAAACAACTTCTGGGGCTGCAACTTCAGCTTCGGAAACTCTGCTTGTGGAGTCCAAATCCGCCAAGGTATAGCTCACATGTTCGACAAGAACCAGTTCTGCACATTCTCCGTGGTAGCAGGAACCTGCACCCCAATCGACAATCCACTCCCCACTACCAGCGGTGGTGGTCTGCCCTCTCCAAATCCATGCGGCTACGATACGGCATTCCCCCAGTCAGGGTCTAACTGTATCGTAGGCTCCCCTGGAGGAACAGCTTACCATCTCGGAACTTCTGCCGGCGCGAACGGTTCGCCGTGGCTCTATGCCCCAGCAAGCACCGACCTCAACGCTGCCGCACAACACTTTGTCAACGGGGGCGTCGCTTCGGGCTTCAACTCGGGTACTTCGCAATTGACAGGCATCAGTGGAAGCGCCGCAACTAACAAGCCCACATTCTTCATCAGAAACGACAACACTCCTCGCAGACAGCTCGGCGAAAGCCTCGCATCACAGATGTGTTACATATTCACCGGAGCATACACAACTCCATGCGCATATCTCAACACGGTTGAAGGTCCGATTACCGCCTTTCCAGGCTTCACAACCTCGCCAACTTCAGTGAACCTCAGCTGGTGGATTTACACGGCCGCCTTCAGCGGTCCCACCTTCTTCGACGGCAGCCTCTACTTCGGCTACAACAGCCGATTCGTCTCGGCCTCTTGCACAAGCCCTGGAACGGCCAGCTGCTCCACGCAAAAGATCGGTGGTGGTCAATGTGACAACGCGTCTGTTCCGACAGCAGCAGCCAACAACTATGAGTACATCTGCGTCTCCAACTATGACACTTTGAGCACTCGGATGGAGACTGCCTCATGCCTCTCGGCACCAGGCGACCCAGCCATCGGAGCTTCGTCGAACCTTCCAACATCTCCAGGTAACGGGCTCTGTTCGGACGGAAGCCTATCTGCGATCAGCGCCGGAATACAGTCTGAGGCCGTCTTCGGCGGAAACGTTCTGACAATACCAAACTTCCAAACTACAATACAGTACGGATATCTCAACAACGGATGGAACACCGGTGTCATAAACGGTGCAGTCTCAGGTCTGCCGAACTTCTTCACATGGCTGAACGCTTGGAACCCTGCTCCAGTACAAGCAGGCACTGTCCGCCAAGGCTTCAAAGAGACGACACGGTCGGTCAGTCCATACATCGCCAGCACCGTCTGGGACACTTATGTTGAAGGGCTCGTGTACGACACCCTCTTCGCCAGCAACCCGCTGAGCCCGTCTCAGCTGTTCAACTGGATGACATACAGCTACCTAGAGGAGAACAATGCTACGGTAATCTCGCAGGGTGGCTATACGCCTCCGCCGCACACACTGACTACTTACCACTTCACGCTCAGGAACGACGTGTACTTCCAGGATGGTAGACCCGTCACAGCCTATGACGTGGCGTTCAGCTACTTGTCCATGGTCGGATCAGGCTCCTTCTTGGGCTCTGGAGCGGCAACGATGACCGGTATCACCGTACTGGGACCTCGTGCGTTCGACATAGCCGTCAGCGCCAAGGGACCCTTCGAAGTACCCAACATCACAGCCATACCCATCGTCTCAGGACGCTACTGGACAAATGCGGGGACCTCGTCATGGGATACTGCAATCGCGACATGTACCGGAACTACTCCATGCCCCAAGGCGCAGTACGCACTGAACGTCGCGAACGTCGTCTGTCCCAATGTCAGCGGCCAGCCAGGCTGCGGAAGCCCGAGTCCATCAGCGGCAACAATGACCATCGACCCAACAAAGACTACAGCCACGTATGATCCAATAGCCGGCCACACACTCGTCGGTTCAGGACCGTTCACTTGTGGAACTGTTACAAGCTCTGGTAGTGGCAACTGCAGCAGCAGCGGAACCCAGAACCCGCCCATCGGTGGCTCCTACTTCCTGACACGGTTCGGGAATGGTCTGCCTCCGGCTTCGAGTACGAGCGGTATCTACTTCCGCAGTAGCGGTGACTTAGCGCTCTACATCTGGTCTCAGCAGAACGATGCAAACCCGATTCAGCCTGTTAGCGCTGTCTCTATCTGCTTCGGTCTACCTGTGCCTACTGGGTCATGTACTCACTGGCAGCATGGTATCGGAGCATCAGGCAGTGGAGTCGTTGGTATCAACCAAGTCTCCGCTGTGGAACTTCGCTACAACCTCAACTGGATCGGACCGTTCGAATGGGCCAGCAGTCCACCGCTCGGCATAGCAGCACTACCACCAGTACTCTACGAGGGATCAATAACCCTCAACCCGTGCACCATACAGCCTACAACAGGATACGACTGCTAGAAAAAAGGGCAAGCCTCAAATAAACCCCCCTCTTTTATTTTTTCTCTGATCACGATTTGAGCCTGCGCTCATACCTCGTAAAGCGAGTCATCTACACGATCGTCCTCATAGTCTTCGTCATAGTTCTCAACTGGATAATATTCGAAGCGATGCCAGGCCAGGTCGGCGCGCTCTACTCATGCTTGGGTCAAGTGAAGCTTAGCCCTACTTTTTGTGACAACCAGCTAAAACTGTTTGGATATGGCCAATCGCCCTGGGTCAAATTCGTAGACTACTTTAAAGCGATGGTGACTTTCAACTTTGGATACTCCTATCAGTATAATGCACCCGTGACGACTCTTATGATTAACCAAGGCAGGCTCGCGAACACTCTTCTGCTGCTCGGGGCCTCGACTGTGTTCTCGATCGTTATCGGAACAGTCATCGGCATAGTAATTTCTCGAAAGCGGGGGTCGGCGCTGGACAATTTCTGGGTGACAAGCTCTCTCACCACTTTTTCGTTGCCAACATTCTTCATGGGCATTCTTCTAATTTTTATCTTCGCGATCGCACTAAACTGGTTTCCACCAGGAAACGTTGTGCCTTATCTCTGGAATAGTTCGACGCTGCCCTCGTTGCCGGAACAGATTCTCATCCGGATGCAATATCTATTCCTTCCAGCTCTCACACTTACACTTTTCTCATACGGTGGATTTCTACTACTGACCCGGGCTACGATGGGAGAGGCTCTCAGCGAGGACTACATCTTGACGGCACGTGCAAAAGGTCTGAGCGAAAGAGCGGTACTTTTCAAACACGCGTTCAAGAACGCATCGCTTCCGATAATAACTTCTTCCGCGCTTGCGTTCGGTGGCATACTCAGCGGCGCCATCATCACCGAAACAATATTCAACTGGAATGGGCTTGGACTATGGCTCTATTCTTCCATCCAGTACAAGGACTTCCCTGTCATGGAAGCAATGTTCTTCATTATCGCGTTGTGTGTCATAGCCGCAAACTTTGTTAGCGACATTCTATACGGCGTCGTCGATCCTCGGATAAGATACGAATAGACAGGAGAAGGGTTCTGGCTTCTGGTAACTAGCTCAGGGCTTCAGTTCAACCTGAAGAGAATACAAACCTCCATCAAATTGCTCTTCAAGAGTAAGATGGCGGTCGTCGGAGTAATACTTCTAGCAGGTTTCGTGTTCGCAGCACTCGCCGCCCCCATCCTCACCCCCTACAGCGCCAAGGAGCAGGTTTCTGGTCTAGAGGCGCAGCCCGAATGGGTAATGAACTTTCCCGACGGATACTACCTCAGCAAGAACGTCGTCAATCCTGCAGACGGCGCATTCACTTCTCCATCATCTATCCAGCCGTGGACTCTCTCTGCTCCGGCTTCTACGCTGGCAAATCTTCAGGAAAGTTTTGCTCTAGGTGTTACGTCCGGAAACAATTCTAGGGGAGGCAGTCTTCAACTGACTTATTCGGGTGAAAATCCAGGTACAGTCAGTTTGAGCGAGACCTTTCAATATCCTTACCACGGCCCACCTTCTCGGTTCATCGCCCACATTGAATATCTCCTTGAGGGTGCCAGTAAGAGCACGCCTGTATGGGTAAGAGTATTCGTTCAGAGGGCGGATCAGCCGACTCCACAGACCTACTACCTACTGGACAAGAATGAGACCGAGACTGACGTCTGGCCCATTCATAATCTTGATTCCAACTTCGGCCCATTCGTAACCGACTTTGAAAATAGGACTGGATTTCCCCCAGGAGCTGGTCTTCAGCAAATCATCTTCTCAGCCGCGACCTCTTACACCTACGGGATAACCCTGACTTTCTTTGGTCACCAGAGCATCAGCATTGACGAGTTCCAGATCCAACTTCTTGGAACGGCCTGGGGCCTTCTCGGAACGGA
The DNA here is from genome assembly GCA_035637575.1 of Bathyarchaeia archaeon. Taxonomy (GTDB): domain Archaea; phylum Thermoproteota; class Bathyarchaeia; order 40CM-2-53-6; family 40CM-2-53-6; genus 40CM-2-53-6. Next base: position 17,125 of record DASPWY010000174.1, on the reverse strand, counting down.
CAATCAAGGTTTCGATGTCTATGCCCAGACTCTGTACGGTTCTCGCATATCCCTCTTCGTGGGGCTCCTCTCCGCCGGTATCGGGATCGGTCTAGGACTGGTAGTAGGTCTCTTGGCCGGTACCTTGGGAAAGCTTGTCGATGAGGTATTGATGAGATTCACAGACATATTACTCGTGATTCCAGGGCTTCCACTCCTGCTCGTACTTGTCGCGGTGTTAGGACCCAACATCTGGAACGTGATCATGATCATCGGCTTCCTCGGCTGGATGGGTTTCGCCAGAATTGTTCGTTCACAGGTGCTTACGCTGAAAGAAAGGCCGTTTATCGAAGCGGCCCGGGCTTCCGGCGCGGGTCCGGGAAGAATAATCACGAAGCACATCTTTCCCAACATCGTCTCTTTGACCTACGTCAATTTAGCGCTAAGCGTGCCGGGGGCAATTCTCACAGAGTCGGCCCTCGCGTTCCTCGGTCTTACAGACCCTTCAACAGTTTCTTGGGGTCGCATGTTCGAGCAGGTCTTCGAGAGCGGAGGCCTAACGCACTTCCCACCCCTTTGGTGGTGGGTGTTACCTCCTGGCTTCGGTATAGCTCTGGTATCACTCTCGTTCGTGCTTATCGGCTACGCACTGGACGAGGTGTTTAACCCAAGACTCAGAAAGCGCAGATAAGCCGGCATATCACGAGTAATGTTCTCCAAGCGCGACACCCAACAGTGTTCCTGTAAGTTCGGTGACAAGCAGTTGAGGAAAGAAGGCGACTAGGACGAATCCGATTGATGCTTCTTCAAGAGTACCACGGCAGCAACCAGCAATGTCGGGTAGAGCCAGCACTACGTATGTGATTGTTGCGGCTCCAACGTAAGAGCCGAAGAATGAGACTAGCGTTGTTGAAATGTCAGATAGAATGAATGATGCGAGAATGCATATCGCAAAATTTGCGATGTAGAATATCCAGAGAGGTAAAGGGTTAGCGTTTATGACCTCGTTGTATTGTCCGCCGCCGTTTATGTCCTTCGGAAGGAGGTACCCTAGGAAAATCATGCCGATTGTCAGTGCGGCTGTCGAGGCCGCCCAGCCGAGGGTGACCAGTAGAGGCTGGAACTTTGTCGCTAAGCGAATGTTCATGAGTTGATCCTCGGGGGCGCTGGCTCATATTGGCGGTTGTTGTTGAGATTCGATCCGCGCAGAATCCTCATACTGTCTTTCGTAGTCTTGAGTGTAGGCTCTGCCATTTATATTTCAGCTGCAGCCGTGAACTATCTCCTCCTCAACCCAGCTCTCGATCAGATACAGAATGAGCAGTCGTTCCAGGTTGACAGGCTATCTCTGGTTCAGTCCCTTGGCTCTAACATGTCCAGTCTTGAAGTTCAGATTACGGTTCGAAACCCGTCTGGATATTCGGGTTTGAGACTATTTGGGGTCACGGTTGGTCGCATTATCTTCTACTCTCCGTCGATTAATAACATGTCAGTCCTTCCTGGATCCAGCTCTCCGAATGCATCCGAGATGGTTGGAAAACCACTCGGACCCAACTCTGCAGTCAGCGTCAACATAGTCATTCCGCTCACATCTAACCAGACCAGCCTTCTGGTCTCTGCTGGTAGTACGGGTTCGGTGATGGGCCTAGTCGATCTCAGGGTCGACATTGCAACTTTTCTGGAGTCGGTCACGGGAACGCAGACATACACACGTATGCAGGAGGTTCCACTATCATACAAATAGAGGATTGACGCCCCAAAGCTTAACTTGACCGGATAAGTTTCTCCTGTTTGATCAAGCCAAATGGCGCTGCTGGAAGTAGAGAGTCTCACTACTCACTATAGGATCCTACGGGGATGGGTGAGGGCTGTAGAGAACGTCAGCTTCAAAGTTGAACAAGGCGAGGCACTGGGAATTGCGGGAGAGTCTGGAAGCGGGAAAAGCACAATCGCACTTTCATTGCTAAGAATACTCCCCGCAGGGGGACACATTCGAAAGGGCAAGATCGTTTTCAACGGTAAGGACCTTGTGTCTCTATCCGAGCCTGAGATGAGAAAGTTCCGTTGGAAGGGGATCTCTATAGTCTTCCAGGGCGCAATGAACGCGATGAACCCAGTCTACAAGGTCGGAGACCAGATTGGAGAGGCAATAACGCTCCACGAGGAAGGCGTCTCATCATCAGACGTGAAAGAGCGAGTTGCAAAGTTGCTGGAGACTGTGGGAATCGAACCGTCCAGAGCCAACAACTATCCCCACGAGTTCAGCGGTGGAATGAGACAACGCGCCCTGATCGCGATGGCCTTGGCTGCAAATCCGTCTCTGCTCATCGGTGACGAGCCTGGAACGGCATTAGATGTCATCGTCCAGGCTCAAACGCTAAGGTTGCTCAGAGATCTGAAAGACAGACTAGGCCTTTCAATGATAATGATCAGTCACGACCTCTCGATAATTGCAGAGACTTGTGAGAAGGTAGCCATAATGTACGCGGGGAAGATTGTTGAATACGGTGATGCAGTCTCGCTCTTCAAGAATCCTCTTCACCCATACACACAGGGGCTCATCAAGGCTTTCCCAAGTATCAAGGGAGAAAGGGTCAGACTCAGCTCTATACCCGGTCAGCCCCCAGATCTGCTGAATCCTCCACCGGCATGTAGATTCAATCCTCGATGCCCCTACGTGATGGACATCTGCAAACGCGAGGAGCCTCTCCTTAAAGAAAACGAAAAGGGCCACCTCGTCGCCTGCCATCTCTACTAGGAAGAGTGTCGATGGAGTCATCCTCAGTCGAGACTAGTTCAGTCCAGCCAGTTCAGGCTCAGCAATCCACTCTCGGAAAGAGAAAGAAGACCGGCACTCTATACGTACGATTCAAGGTCGCGGGAAATTCGATCATTGAGGGTCTAGTTTCTCCCAAGCTGGTCGAATCGGGGAGCGTTAACCGATTGAAATTCAACAAGTGCTATCTCATCAAGGATGTCGGAAAGGTTGGACGGCTCTGGATAGCGAGCGGGATGGGTCAGAGACTAGATCTTCCGAAGGGTCTATTGACGTTTGAGCACCTCGAAGAGGTCGAGGACGATCCAAGCATACCCGAAGCACCAGTACTTACAGTCGAGAACCTTAGAAAGTGGTACCCCCTTAAGCGGGGGTTTTTCGAATCGGTGTTTTCCAAAACTGAGATGAACGTCAAAGCCGTGGATGATGTCAGCTTCAGTCTCTCGAAGGGCGAAATATTCGCTCTCGCGGGAGAGAGTGGTAGCGGAAAGACAACTCTCGGCAAGGTTGTCCTGAGGCTTGTTTCGCCGACTAGTGGTCACATTGTGTTCCTTGGTCGGGACATCACCGGGGTGGATGGTAAAGGAATGAAGCCTCTCCGTAGAGAGATGCAGATCGTCTTCCAGGATCCGTTCGAATCCCTTGACCCGAGAATGATAATCAAGGAGATCATCGCCGAGCCCCTACGTGTCCAGGGAATTCTGGAGGTTGACAAGGATGGCAAGCCTCGGACCAGAAGGATGGGAGAGCAGGAGGTCGAAGAGCGTGTAAAGAAGATGCTGAGCGAAGTAGAGCTAGTTCCCCCCGAAGAATTCCTTTTCCGTTTTCCCCATGAGATGAGCGGAGGTCAGCGGCAGAGGGTCGCTGTAGCGCGCGCCTTCGTCCTCAATCCGACCTTCGTCGTGGCTGATGAGCCGGTCTCGATGCTCGACGTTTCTATCAGAGCTGAGATAGTCAATCTGATGGTCGACCTGGTCAAGAAATCTCAAGCCTCTATAATCTTCATTTCTCACGATCTAGCGCTGGCGAAGCACATTGCCGACCGGATCGCTGTGCTCTACTTGGGTAAGATGATGGAGCTGGGGGAAGCTCAGAATTTAGTGGACTGGCCGTTGCATCCCTATACCCAGGCATTGATCTCTGCAGTGCCTGTGCCCGATCCGGAATCTAAGCGTACAAAGGATGTAATCAGCGGTGAGATTCCCAGTCCTGTTGACCCTCCGCCAGGCTGCAGGTTCCACACGCGATGTCCCTATGCGCACGAGAGATGCACAACCGAGGAGCCTTCCCTAGTAGAAGTGGAGAAGAATCACTATGTTGCTTGCCACCTCTACACATAGACCGATCCAAAAACAGGTCTTTCGTTGAGAGAGAGTGTTCAGCAGGCCTAACGGGCTCGACCTGCAAACCCGCGGGCCAAGTCCGCTTTAGCGTTTCTTTCTCAAGCGAAGCGGTCCGGTTAGTTTTCGGTCCAGGCCCATTGCGCCTAATACGACGATCAGGGATGCTACTATGACAGAAGGCATCAGGGTCTCTGCGGGAGTTGAAGTGTCGAAGGAGACCGTGTAGCCGTCTACCCACGCGTTCGGGGGAGCGGTTATGATCAGCGATGGCTCGTATATGGCGATGAATGTTTTGAGAAATGGTCCCTCGGGCGAGGGCACTCCAAGTGTCAGGTTGTATTGGGAACTCGCAGGATCAAGAGTCCAAGTTGTGAATTGGCCAAGGACATTGCTGTTAGTGGTCCATGTTGAGACTGGTGTGACCCACGTGAAGTCAAGAATAGAAAACTGAGTTGTCGTCTGCTCCGGTATGAATGCTGTCGTCGGGTGAGAACCGTCGATGTAAAATTGCAGGTTTGGATACAGCGCCACCTTCCCCTGGAGGGCGGGCAGAATCAGAGCGGTGCCAACATTGTTGACCTCTATCCCGCCGAGTTGCAGAGACTCGATCATCTTCATAGCGATGAATCTCAGATTGGATCTTATGTTACTTCCCGAGTTCGTGTTGGCACCAATTACGGTCATCGTATAATTCTCGTAGAGTGTCCATATGCCCGTCTGATTCGAGGTCCTAACCGCGAGAGCCAGACTCGACAGTCTCGCATTGGGAACTAGCTCTTGGATAGAGCCATTGATCGGTTCAGAGAAGGCCTGCATTACGGTAGTAGAATTGGCTGACCCAAGGAAGGCATTGACCGACGGCAGGTCGGTCAGATTCTCCTCGAGCACCAGGTTCATCTGAACCGTTACAGAGTCTCGAGCTACTCCAATGCTTATGGTCTCAGCTCTGGCATGTACGACAACCACACCCGAAAGGATTGCAAGGACCAGCAGCCAGACCAAGATCCATTTTCGAACCAGAGCCCTGACCCCTTCTCAGACTCGAATCCTTTCACCTTCGTATAAGAATGACTCCCCAGTTGTGGACAGAACTTTGTAATGTGACTATCGGGTCTTCTGAGACAGATAAATTCCGCGCGCCCCGGGAATTCCTCGTTTCTTAGGCCGGTCTCTTCTAAACCATAAAATGCTAAGCGCCGACCCAGCGACAAGCAGACCGGCCAAAACGAATGAAAAAGGTGGATTCACCCCGAAAAATATGAGAGAGCTTGACTTGTCAAGAGTCGTCAAGAATGCGGCACTTGACTGAGCGGTCCTCAAATTGCCAGCCACATATAGTACAGAGCCTTCCACTGCGATTACATCATTGGGGGCCGAACCAAGGCCCGTCTTCCATGGTAATTTTATTGACCATATCTGGTTTCCGTTGCTGTCGTACTGCATGACGATCCCGCTGGGCTCTCCTGTCGTAGTCTCTGCTAGATAGACTTCTGAAGAATCCGCAACGATTCCAACATCATTAACACTGTTGAAGCCTGGAGCGCTGAATGTTCTGTTCCACTCCTGGCCTCCGTTGGAGTTGTACTTGGAGAGGTATCCGTAAAAGGTGCCCGTTCCAGTCTGCATGATTTCCGCAACGTATATGGACGAAGAGTCACCTATGATGCGTGGATGCGCGCATCTGCACGTAAGTGCCCATAGAAGATTGCCATTCGCATCAAGTTTCTGAATTGTGTTTGCTGAATTCACGTAGACGCCTCCGATGTCCGCGTACACTGAGATCATGTTGCTATTGGGGAACGAACTGGTCCAGATTAGGGTCCCGTTGAGAGTATACTCCCTGACAAAGTAATCGGTTGAGTTGCTTCCTCCGACGTAAACCCCAGCTGTTGTCACGGACACACTTGTCGCAGACCAGTTTCCAATCTGCTCGTTCCAAACCAGACTACCGTTGAAGTCATATTCTCTAACATACGAACTTTCGTTGGAAATTCCAACAATGTAAATTGCCGTATCTCCGAGAGCAATACCGGACACCTCAGATCGATACGGGTTATCGAAACGGTCCGACCAGACCTCACGACCATTAAGGTCGTACTTGTTCAGAAAAAGGTACGTCGGAGTAGCGTTGCGGTAGCCAACGAAACCAATAGCGTAAACGCCTGTGCGGTCCGATGCGATGGCAGTTATGCCGTTATCCGAATTGGCTGTTCCAAACTGCGTCGTATGCAATATCGGAGGCTGCCAAGCAATAAGACTGTACGCTGTACCCAACACTATCAGCACCAAGACTGCGAATGGCACAAGTCCTGCAATTGCCACAGGGAGTAGATCACGAAACAACTCGGCAAACGATCCTTCGTTTTTTTGGTCAAGATAATTGTTTCGACGGCCCTCCACCACGTTAGCCTGAGTTTCAGAGTGAGGAACCCCAAGCATCCAAGTTTGGAGCTGACGCTTCTTTTCTCAGACTTTTCACTAGCCCGAGTGTTAGGGCGCGTTAAAGCTTTCAGGAGGCTCACGCCGAACCACGTTGAGTAGAAGAGGTGGCTGGAGCGGCGGACTTGAATCTGGAAAACGGGCTGCGTATCGAGGCGCAATAGTAGAATGGGAATTCCATCCAGACTTGCATTGAGCCTGGGCTTTGACGGTCTGACGAAAGCGCCTTTTTTCAGCTGTTGGCCGCGGCAACAGAAAAGTCCCACCGGGGTTCTTCGGACTCTCCGTCGATATCGGTGCTGGCATAGGAGTTTGAACTTGAATGTATTGGCACGCCAGAGAGTTTGTACCATCTGTCGGTCCAGTCCGAATTCTCTCTTCCTATGCGGAAAGTGAGATTAGCATCGACTATGATTTTTGGTTGTACTGAGTCATGCTTTTCGCCAACTCTCGTCGCAATACTCGACAGAATGAATCTGGCTATGCTCACTGTAAATCCATCCTGTCGGAACTGACTGTTTTTTGTTCGGCTCTGTGCAGTGGGGTCCCTTCGCACCAACCTATAGGTTCACACCGCACTCGAATTCCAAAATTTCTTGTTCGTCTGGCGTGCGGTTTGGATGTGCTGGTGCGGGGGGTGGGATTCGAACCCACGAAGGCCTTCGCCACAGGGTCCTAAGCCCACGGCAGGCTACGATCACGCCTTCTGCCCATTAGACCTGGCTCTGGTACCCCCGCTTAGCAGGATGCGGCCACACTGCAAGACCGTGGGCGAATAAAGGCTACCTTGCAGCCCACATCGCAACTACCTATTCCTAGAACCCTTCAGCAATGGTGCAAGCCTTCGGGGAGACATGGAGGAGGGCGGGGCAGAAGATGAGAAACCCACAACTGTTTTCTCTCGATCCTGACAAGCGCAGAACAAGCCCTGATCCTGGATCTGTGAGGAGCATTTCATATGAAGCCCAGTTCACGCTTGCAATGATACAGATGGATGCGTCTCGAAAAACGGCGGACTAGCCGTTTCTGCGGGATAAGTCTACAATTTCGCCCAAAACTGTTTCAGATGGCGAGAACGCCTTTCCAAGAATTTACAAAAAAATTCTTTCCCACGACACAAAACAACCCTTTTTGGAAAGACATCGGTGCCAGAAATGGCCCCGAGCGCTCATTCTATTTTCTTTCGCTAGCTCTCATTCTTCTGATATCTTTTCTTTTTCTACTAACTATTTCTCGACCCCCCCGGGGTATGTCTGAAATAAAAAAGTCCTTCACACTTTACCCAACCCTCGTCGCGTAAACCACCCGGAATAAGCCCTGATCGATAATCTGGGCAAGCGATTTCAGATCGCGACTTTTTCATGCTGAGACATACGCTTGATCTACCGCTTGGGAAAAGGGTCGACTATGCTGTTCTAATCCGTAAACGGGAAGACTCCCCAGAACAGCTTCAACTGGCGAGACCCTCTCCGAAAAAAGGGGGCCAACAATATGATTCTCGCGACGCAAAGACTGCCCTTCCGCAGCAGATTCCTGTGCTGCTTGGACCGCGATAGCTTGGAATGCTAGGACAGTCCCTCTTGCTACGGGAGTGGTTTTGAGCTCTCCCAGAGATACTCGAAATAACTCTTACCAAACTTCACCAGTCCAATATGATCCGAGGAGATAGCCAGCGTCAGTCCCTTCAGGGGATCTTCTCCTAGAAGAATTATTATCTGATCATCATCTGAGATTATTCCGCCTCCGAACATCTGTTCCCGAGTACGGACTTGGACGAGCGTCTTCAGTTTTCGAAGCGTCTCACGGCTCGTCGTCTGCGGAACCATCACCGACACCTTGATCCCTTTATCCTTCATCAACGCGAGGATAGGTAGTGCGATCGAGACGATCGGATCGGGGGCTACTGGCATCGCCACGAAAAGCTCTCTCCTCGTCCGTCCAAGAGTCTCTCTAATCTTGTCCAGGATATTATTCTGACCTCTCACTATCCAAATGTCCGGTTTCTCCCGGACACCCTTCTTCTCGTAGAGCGGTTGAAGTTCCTCCATCGCGTCTGCCTGGCTCGATTTCAGCGTCGTCTCAAACCGAGCTCTTGACGATTCGAGCGCTGTCGAGGGAGCCTTTGGATAGTACTTGCTCGGCCTACCTTGCTCTGTCTCGACCCATCCCTTCCTCTCAAGATTTCCCAGAATCTCATAGATCTTCGAGTAGGGGATCGAAGCAGTACGGCTGAGCTCGCTAGCAGTCTGAGTGCCCGATTCGACCAGTGAAACGTAGACCTTGGCCTCGTACTCTGTCAGACCAAACTCCTTCAAGGCCCTTCTGGTCTTCTCGCTAACAGACATTTCTTCCTAGTACCACCCCTAGACCCAATCGACCCATAAAGTCGCGCAGGTTGCCCAGTTGAGATTCCTCAAGGAAAAGAATCGCAATCTCGCACAAGATCAATATTGCAGACCAAATTCTCTCAAGAATCGGGCAGTCTTATGGAAAGAGAGTGTAAATACCTTCTCGTTCCCTCTAGACCATAGTAAGCTTGCCGGGATCGTCTAGGCGTTGATAGACAAGAATTCAGTTGTCAACAGTCTCCGCGGAGTTCTTGACCCCGAGATCGGGATCAGCATAGTCGATCTCAACATGGTCCGAGACGTGTCGATAGAAGGTGACCACGTCAAAGTCACAATTGCACTGACAGTCGCACACTGTCCTCTTGCAAAGACCCTCCAGACAGATGTCGAGAAAGCCCTAAGGAAATCGAACGAGGTAAAATCCGTAACCGTAGAGACGACGGCGATGTCCAAGACAGAGCTGAACGAACTCAGAACCCGCCTCCAGAACAAAGCAACCCAGACCCAGCCAGCGCAAGGAAATAGTCCCGGCCCGGGCATCGATCGGCTGGGAAAGCGAGAACTGAGAAACATAATCGCGATCGCATCGGGCAAGGGTGGAGTGGGAAAATCCTTCGTCACCAGCATGTTGGCCGTCCAGCTTCGAAGGCTCGGATATGAAGTGGGAATTCTAGACGCGGATTTGACAGGGCCCAGCATAGCGAAAGTGTTCGGGCTTAAGGAGCGCCCTTCCAAAAGTCCGACCGGTCGCATAACCCCTGTCCTAACTAGGACTGGGATCAAAGTGATGTCGATCAACCTAGTTCTGGATGATCCGGAGATGCCTGTCATATGGAGAGGCCCAATCGTGAACAGTGTCATTCGACAACTCTACTGGGACGTTGACTGGGGATCCCTACACTATCTCCTCGTTGACCTTCCCCCCGGAACTAGCGATGCACCGCTGACAGTCCTCCAGTCCTTGCCATTAGACGGGGTCATCGTCGTATCCTCTCCCCAAGAACTAGCCTCCATGATCGTCACTAAGGCCGTCAATATGGCGAAGAAGATGAATGCTGAACTGCTAGGCCTGGTAGAGAACATGAGCTATCTAACATGCCCCCACTGTGGTAAGTCTATCAATGTCTTTGGAGAGCCGCAGGGAGAGAAACTAGCAAAGCAGCTCGACATACCGTTCTTAGGGTCAGTTCCCGTAGACCCGACAATTGCTCGATTGTCAGACCATGGCCAGATAGAGGACTACTCAGCGTCTGTCTTTCAGACTGTTGCAGACGAGCTTCGAACAAGAGCATCCCAACACGCTCAACAACTAATGCAGGGGCTCCCGATAGCATGGTCTATTCAACCCTCAGAGAGTTGACGCGAACATCATCCGAGCGTATTAATACTCGGAGTCGCCTATTATCAGGAGTCGAGTGGGGAAACCTACTCCGCAAGCTAACCTCGTGAGGACCATGACCAAGAAGAAAACGCGAAGCAATAAGGTCAAATCAAATAGAGTCTCGAAGAAGCTCACTAAGCAGACTCGTGCTCGTAACCAAAGGCTGCAAAGAAAATCACTCTCAAAAGCGGTTGATAGGGGTTCAATAGCCGCAAGCATCCCATTGCAGGCCGGACCTTCGCCGCCCCAAGCCTTGGATGGTTCCCGAGTCTTCACCATAGAGATAGATTCGATTCGCGCTGAGACTACGATCGGGGATCTGATAGTCGCTTTTCCCAGGACAAGAGACGTTCTGATGAAACATGGACTAAGGTTTGATGTTGAGGAAGCTGGTTATCTCTACATGACGCTCAGCGTCTTTTCGGCTATTCACGGTCTCGGTCTGACAGCTTTCCTCCAGGAACTAGATGTTGCCTCGAAAGAACTGCCTCTTCCGCCTCTTGCCCCACCTGTACGACAAATACTTTCACCTCCGGCAACTTGACAATTCGTTTCCGTGAAGTCTCTTTTTCTGCTCAAGTCTAAAGCAAGAGAGAAATGCATCCACGTAGTTTCGCGAGTGGATGGAAGCCCGAGCAAGAATCCTGATTACGGGTTTGGTCCAGGGGGTCTTCTTCAGAAGAGAGATGACTGACCTTGCTAGGAGACTTGGAATCTCTGGATGGGTGAGAAACCTTCCGGATGGTAAGGTTGAGGCTCTAGCCGAGGGAGAGAGGGCGCGATTGGACGAACTGATTCGATTCTGCCATGTTGGTCCTCGCGGCGCAGTCGTCAGAAAAGTCGAGGTCGAATGGTCAGACTCTTCGGGAGAGTTCAGAGGATTCAGGATCACCAAGTGAAAAAACAGACAGCGTTTTAGTAAAGGCTCAACCCGAAAAGCGTTAAGCTGTTTCGGGTCTTAACAAAAGGTAAAAGAAACCGCCCTCGAGGACTTCGGCCGCTCCGGTGGTGTAGCCCGGTTTAGCATAGCGGCCTTTGCCTCAACAATGTTGGGGCGGCCAGTCGAATCCTAGATCGGGGAGGCTTACGGGAGGACAAGCCCCAGAGCCGTTGATCGCGGGTTCAAACGCGGCAGTAAGCTGCTGAAAGTCCCGCCCGGAGCACCATCATTCAGTGTCTTGTTTGGGAGGCAAGATTCGTCTACTGAAGCGTTCGGTCGCTGTGAATGATCTCCCTACATGCTCTCGTAGAATTTTCGGGCCAAATTTACTGCGTCCTGCGATCGGCTAGCGATGGTCTTGTATTCGGGTCGACGGTCTCCTGCAATCGAGGAGGCTTTTTCGAAAAACTTCCTGACACTCTCTGAATCTCCACGATATAGCGCAATCCCGCCCGCGATCCTGTACCATACTTCGGCCCGAGTCTTGTTTCCATTTGAGTCGAAAGAAGTCGCCTGGCTGACCGCATCTTCCAGCGAGGTGGTGATTTTCTTTGGGTCGAGGAAGAGGAGTCTAGACAGAGACTGATACATCTCAGCGTCGCCAATCGTTATCTCTTGAAGCCTGCTAAGAACAAGCGGCTCCTGGTTTTCGGGCGGACTTCCGGGAGGAGAAGGCTGGTCTTTCTTCTTGCCAAACAGACCGAGCATCAGCTGACCACTTCCTTCCCCTTGCTGAGGGTCAGCCTCAGGACTAGCCCATTTAAGAGTTCATTCCCGAACGTTGATATTGACGAGTTCCATGCATTGGACGATTCAGGTAAGATGAGTGTCGAAGACAAGCTAGTACGACGACGCGAGCTAAAAGAGAAATCTCGAAAGAGAAAGAGAGGACCCTACCGAAAATCTTCAAGCGGAAGAATCATCAAATACTAGCCGACATCATAACAACTGAGAAGTCCTACGAATCCAGACTCGCCTCTAGTCCAAGTGAAATGTTAGGAACAGACTACAGGCATTAAACTGGCTCTACATTGGTATTGGGAGTCTAAGGTTAATGACCTAATGCTATCCTTCAGGAGAGCACAGGGATACGCCTATACTTTCCGATACTGCTGGGTTCAATACTCACTAACTCAGAGCAACTGTGGTTTCCGAAGCATATAGTGCAGTGTTCTACGTCCCATGTCGGATCTACCTTGCGGCAAGTCTCGCACATCAAACCCAGTGCCCGAATATCAGTGCAAGCCTGGCACAGTTTCTGTGACACTGCAAGCGGGTTAGGGTTCCGGGTTAACATTGATGCAATGTCTTTGCTCATGGCCTTAACTTCAGGGGCGGCCTCGAGCTCAACGGCCTCTCCGCGGACCTGATGCTGATACTTGCTTACAGCCGCCTGAGTTACCCCCAGTTTCCTGGCAACCTGTTCCTGCTTTAGTCCGTACTGTTCTATGAGTTCCCTAGCCACAAGTGCGCGTAGCGCTGGGATAACTGACTTCGAGGCTACTTCACAGGGAATTATCAATCAGAGACGGTGATTAAAATGAACGAGTAGCGTATTTAAACATGACCTACGTCATACTCGATTCGTACTGATCACCACCATTATCGGTAGGTAGTGGAATGATGAATCGCTGTCTTCTGGGACCCGACTGCCAAGGATGCCCAGGGGACACGAATGCATAAATGAAATCATGACCATTTCATTGGAGGAGAACGAGATGGTTACGGTAGATGAGGTCACAAAGGAGCTCGAGAAGGTTGTGGATCCCGAGATCGGTCTTCCGATAACGGAGATGCACCTAGTAGACGAGATCGATATCAAGGAAGATGGAATCCTGTTCATCAGATATCATCTCACAGCTCCATTCTGTCCGCCGATTTTCGCAGAGGATATCGGAATGAACATTCGCCAACTTACATCGAAACTTGATGGGGTGAAGAAGGTAACAGTAATTCTTCACGGCCATGCTTTGGCGAACGAGATCAATCAGAGAGTCAATCCTGACTACACTCCTCCCCAATCGCCATAGCAATCCAACGTCTGTTCGATCTGTTGACCGAACTGGTCATGGTCAGACTTTGCTCTGAGACAGACGTTGTAGAGACCTCGGTCCGCCGCTTTGTAGTCGAAGGAAGAAGGATTCTCTTAGGAAAGTTTGCGGGAAAGTACTATGCTCTTGACGAGAGGTGCACGCATCGCGGTGGTCACCTGTCAGAAGGGGCTTTGATGGTGGAGTTATCAAGTGCCTCTGGCATTTCGGGCAGTTTGACCTCCAAACTGGCGAGGTGAGAGGTTCCCCTCCCAGCGAACGTTGAAAACATTTGAGACTTGGGTTGAAGGATTGGATATTCTCATATCGATGCCGCAGAGGACTTTACCGGACGACTTCGTAAAGAAAGCCGCCCAATAGCCCTCCGAATATTGGACCAACGATGTATATCCACAGGGTGGCGAAGGGTGTGAGGCTGAACGCTGCAGAAGCAATCGTAGGGCCCCATGTTCTAGCTGGATTCAGGGACGCTCCGGATATGGGCCCGAACATCCAGATCGACGCAGCCAGAACTAGTCCTATTGCGACCCCTGCCCATGACTGATCGGCTTTCTTGTCGGTCGCGCCGAATATTGTGAATACGAGAATCGCCGTTGCGACGACTTCGGCGAGCAATGCAGCCCCGATTGTGAATCCGAACCCAGGAGTAGTATCGCCGAGAAATGTCGCTTTTGCAACGTCGTAGGTCCCGCTCGACGAGGACCAGAGAGCAAGTTGAACGAGTCCAGCAATTGTCGCGCCAACTAGTTGGGCTATGATGTACGGGGCGACTCGTCTGGGCTCGAGCCTTTTGGTAGCCCAGGACGCGATTGTGACCGCTGGATTGATGTGCGCTCCTGAAATGTGTCCTATTGAATAGATTGCGACCAACAGCGCGACTCCGTGGGCTAGTCCTATGACTCCGAGCCCGGCCGCCGTAGTTCCTAATCCAGCTAACCTAGTTGCCGTGATGGTTCCCGGACCGACGAGAGTTAGAAGAAATGTTCCGTAAGCCTCGGCGGCTGAAGCACGTCTTATACCGTTCAAATTGGAGCTTAATCGCGGGGCTTAGGCTATATAGTGCTTGTTTTTAGCCGCCGAAACCCGCGGGCTAAAGCAGTGGATATTCAACTGCTTTGCCGGTACGGTTGTGTACAAGCAAGATTATTTCTATGGTTTCAGCAATAATGGTGTTGAATAATCGTTGAGCATGGTTAACAGTTTCACCTGGATGATTGGTGGTCCTCAGGGTAGCGGGATCAATTCCGTCGCAGAGAGTTTCGCGAAGGCGTGCATCCGAGGTGGATTGCATGTCTTTGCCAATATCGAATACCACTCGAATATCAAGGGTGAGCACAGCTATTACCGGTTGAGGGTTGATTCGAGGGAGCCCCGATCCCACGTTGACTGGGTAGACCTTTTAGTCGCTCTAGATAGGGAGACGATGTTCGGTGATCTCAATAAGGTTCATCCTACTCATCGGGGTCATCGTCATGAGGTCAGCCCGGGGGGCGGGATAGTCTACGACTCCAGCCTCAAATTGCAGCCTGAGTCCTTTGGTAGAGACGACATCAAGCTCTTTCCTGTACCCTACATGGACCTGCTGATTGATGCTCTCAAAGAGTTCGGGAAGGACAAGGAGCTAAGCAAGTATCAGGTCATGGTCAACACGATTGCGCTGGGTGCTTCCATCGGACTGGTTGACTACGATTTTGACCTAGCGACTGAGGCTATCAAGGAAGGCTTCACGGGACGGAAAACCGCTCTTGGAGACTTGAACATCAGCGCAGCTCGTCACGGTTACGACTATGCGAAGAAAATGTTCGGGCAGAACGCCTTCCCGATTCGGCTGCGAAAGCAACCGTTAGGCGCGAAAAGGATGATGATACGCGGAGTCCAGTCAATCGCAATTGGCAAGTTGAAAGCGGGATGCGGGTTCCAGACGTACTATCCTATCACTCCGGCCACAGACGAGAGTGAGTATCTCGAGTCTCATCAGCCGGACTACAACATGATCGTGGTTCAGGCAGAGGATGAGATATCGGCGATAAACATGGCGACGGGTGCCGCTCACGCGGGTCTACGTTCGTCAACTTCGACCTCGGGTCCTGGATTCTCGCTGATGGCTGAAGGACTGGGATGGGCAGGGATTACGGAGGCGCCTGGTCCTGTCATTATTCTATGGCAGAGAGCTGGACCCGCAACGGGACTCCCAACGAGGACTGAACAAGCCGATTTGCGGTTCGCGCTCCACGCTGCTCACGGTGAGTTTCCCAGGATTATCATTGCACCAGGAGATGTTGCGGAGTGCTTCTACGATACCTTCGATGCTTTCAACTATGCTGAGCGCTACCAGGTTCCAGTAATCATTCTTGCCGATAAGTTCCTGGCCAGCACATACAAGGACATTCCGCTCTTCAACACGGACGGGATGAAGGTCGATAGAGGAGACCTAGTCCAGGAAGAGGATCTTGCAAAGAGCCCGGACTACAAGAGATACCAGTTTACGGAACTTGGAATCTCTCCTAGAGCTAGACCGGGTCTGAAGGGCGGCGTATTCTGGACTACTGGAGATGAGCATGATGAGTACGGCCACATCACGGAGGCAGCTGACCTCCGGGTCCGGATGATGAAGAAGAGGATGAACAAGATCGAGCTTGCTGGTCAAGTCATCCCTAACTCGAAGAAAGCCATCCTACACGGGCCTACGTCCGCACCTATTACCTTGGTCGGCTGGGGATCGACGAAGGGCGCGATCCTAGACGGGATGGAGGATCTCAGGGCTGATGGAATCGAGACGAATTTCTTGCAGGTACGATATGTGAATCCGTTCCCGACAGACTTCGTTCAGAAGGTTCTCTCAAGTTCCCGACTAACGGTCGCCGTTGAGAACAACTATTCTGGGCAAATGGCCGGTTTGATCCGCGAGAGAACCGGGATAGCCGTAAACAGCAAGGTCGTCAAGTTCGACGGTCGACCCTTCTCCCAGAACGAGGTTTATGAGGGCGTGAAGGACGTTGTTAGAGATGGTGCCAAGGAGGTCACACTAAGCCATGCTTGAGCTGAAAAACTATCGGACCCAGGTTCACAACGACTGGTGCCCCGGTTGCGGGGACTTTGGCATCGTAAACGCGATTCAGATGACTCTCTTGGAGATGCAGCTTGAGCCGCATCGGATAGGATTATTCTCTGGTATCGGATGCTCTGGTAAGACTCCCCACTTTGTCAACGCGTACGGTTTCCACACTCTGCATGGCAGAGTCCTGCCTATCGCGACGGGGGCAAAGTTGGCGAATCCCAGCTTGACGGTCATTGCTGTTGGTGGAGACGGTGACGGGCTGGGAATTGGGGCAGGACATTTCGTCAACACGGGACGAAGGAATCTCGACTTCACATACGTGCTTCACGACAACGGTGTCTACGGCTTGACTAAGGGACAAGCCTCGCCGACACTACCGAAAGGTTTGAAGACCAAGTCAATGCCTGCCCCATCGATTGTCGAAGGAATCAACCCGATCGCGATGGCCATTGCTTCTGGATACACGTTCGTCGCGAGAAGCTACGCGCTTGACGTGAGACACTTGAAGGCGACTCTCCGCGCGGCAATTGAGCACCGTGGAAGCGCGTTCGTCGACGTTCTCCAGACCTGTCCGACCTACAACGACATCAACACGAAAGAGTGGTACGCAGGCGATGATCTTCCATCGAAGGCACCACGGTTGTACAAGCTCGAGGAGACGGGTTATGATGGCAAGGTCGCGGACCCTACCGTAAGAGATGAGACTAATTCGAAAAAGGGAAACGCTCTGCTGAAATCGTTCGAGTGGGGCGAGAAGATTCCCATCGGCGTCTTCTTCAAGATGGAAGTTGCAACGTTTGAGGACCAGCT
>DASPWY010000173.1:0-32461 GCA_035637575.1 Bathyarchaeia archaeon | reverse complement strand
CTTCTGTTCCTGGTTGTTCCTGGCTCCCATCGATTTGAAGGCTCGGGTCAGTATGAAGCTCGCGAAGACTATGTCGACTATCATGGGGATTATTGGAGGAATGTTCGCTCCCGCGGCAAATCCTCCAGCGAGGAGGGTTGCGGGAAATAATAGTGTTCCGACTATCGCGAACTTTCGGGGACCCCAATCCGGCTCAGACTGTCTCATCTTCAGAAAATCTCCCGGAAGTCTTCTAGCCGCGAGAACGAGGATCGTTATGACGATCCCGGATAAGAGCATCAGTCCCCCGCCGGGATTGTACGGTTGAAAGATCACAGACTCAAGCACGAACAAAGCAAAGCAGTCGATGATAAGACCAAGGATGCCGAACGCTATTCCAGTCCCGGAGACTAGGCTCTTGGATTTCATCTCCGGAAAGACTAGGCCGAAGAGGAAGATCGGAAGGCCGATACTGTAGACAGAATGGAATATCAGCAGCCCAACGGTCCAGACCCAGTTCACTCCCAGCCAATGACCATAGAAGCCGAGAACTCCTACCGGCTGCGCTAGAGGATTGAACAGTGTCCAAAGGGCAAGTCCCTCCTCGACAATTCCATATGCGACTCCAAGGAGGAAGACTGAGGCCCAGCCCTTCTTCCAGCGAATCATCGCCTCCCGTATCAGTATGACACCCGAGCCGTAGAGCCCAAGGTTTGCGAGCAACAGTCCAAAGAAGAGTGGAGGACTAATCACCAGCAATGTTAGCTGGCTAGAGGCCGAGAGGTACTCAGGAATGCCGGGGGTTAAGAACAGCAGGAAGAGTAGTGGATGAGATTTGAAGAATCGGACTAGTTTGGAGACCACACTGATCGGCTGCGGGCTCGGACTGAGCGAAGGGGGCAGCGACAGTGTCTTGGGCCTCACAGAGGTAGGTATCTACGTGGAGCATTCTCAGAATTCAACATACTGTTCCCCGCACTAGAGAGCGCCTTGAACAAGAAAGAAGTCGACTGGCCTCAGGAGCTGTTCATCAAGCATGGAAACCTATTCCTGAAGCTGTTGGAGAATAGGGCAGAATCGACGAAGCTCGAAGTCGACGGACTAATCCGAATCTTTGAAGAGTTCAAGGTCCCGCACAATTCGAAAATTCTTGACGTTTTTTGCGGAATCGGCCGCCACTCGATTCCATTACCGAGAGAGGATACAGTGTTCTTGGTCTTGACTTTTCTCCCCTATTCATCGCCAAGGCGACTTCAATGGCGAAGGCGCGGAAGGTCAACTCCCGCGCAAAGTGTCGGGTCGCAGACGTGAGAAAACTCGCAAGCGTCCTCCGGACCGATGAACGGTTCAACGTGATACTGAACCTCTGGAGTTCACACGGATACTACGGCGAAGAAGAGGATATTCGAATGTTCACCGCTCTCAGAAATCGGACAGCACGAAACGGTTTGCTTATCGACGACACTGTCAACCGAGACTATCTGATCAGCAACCCGCGAGCAGGCACTGTCGACATCGTTGGAAACATGGAACTCCATGAACGTAGAAGCTTCGATCCAGAGACCTCGTGGCATGAGAGCAACTGGTCTTTCTACATGAGAAGTGGACGAGACCTCAGACTAAAGGCAAAGCCGAGAATCCACCATCGCGTCTACTCGCTGCGTGAGCTGAGAGCTTTGCTTGAAAGAGCGGAATGGCGATACGTTAAGAGCTATGGCGAATTCGACCTCTCGCCTTTCAAACCAGACTCCAAACGAATAATTGCTTGTTGTCGAGCCTAACCCTGACTGATGTGTTGGGTTCTTCGAGTCTCGGGATTCACAGTCCGTGTTTCTCCAGGGGTTCTGCAAGGAGTTCCCGGAATCGTCTATGTTTCGCCCTCCCTTCAAACTCGTCCCTTATGAGACGCAGGGTTTCTTTGCAGAGTCTCAATGCTGACCGGTAGACCTTCGAGGTGTCCCGTGTACCCTCTATCCCGAGGGCTAGGGGATAGTCGGTTTCTAGGTGTCGCGGTCTCTTACCAGCTTTCAAGACCTGATGCCAAAGATAGTTCTCACTGATGATCGAAACGTCGTTCAACACGATAACGGCTCTCTCTGCGCAATACGCGATGATCCGAGCCGAATGTCTCGTCATGTAATCATCTTGTTTGCGCCAACCGTTTCTCATCTTGCCCGAATATTCGATTATGTTGTGGTACATGTTCCAGAGAGATTTTTCCAAGACCTGATGCGAGGGCTTCGCTCTCCTCCAGCGTAGCAGAATCATGCTAATCATTCCCTTGGGATCGTAGAGGACCTTGGTTGCTAACGCGCTGCCACGAGCCCAAAAGAAAGCTTTCAGATCAGTGAACTCCTTTTCCAACTCAGCAATCCTGAGAAATCCAACTCCAACGTAGATGTCTCCGTCGAAATAGGAGAACTCTGAGGGCTTCCTTCCACGATTTATCACAGCTAACATGTCGATGTCGCTGAAAGGTCCCGGCTCTCCCCTAGCGACGCTTCCGTGAACCAGAACTCCAATCACGCTCGGGTATTCTCGCCTCACAAAAGATGCAGCGCGCTTCGCCGTTTCATCGAAAAGCCGTTTCAACTCATTTGACGTCAAGTTTTCCAGAGCGGTCAAGATTCCGTCGCCTAGAGAGAATTGCTAGGGCTGTCGCCACCTAGCTACTCGCGAGGTTACTGCTAAGGCGATTGTGAGCGAGACTGCGATCAGAAACCAGCCGACGACAGGAGACCAGTAGGGTAGGGTCGGGGTGCTGCCCATGGCGTCTCGTATGAGAAGGGCGGCATTGGTTGTCGGAATCGCGTATGTTACCAGCAGAATGCTGCGTGGAAGAATCTCGGCCGGGTAGAAGACTGGCGGTAGGATTCCGACGAGGACGCTTAGGAGTAGTCCTGACTGCCATCCATTTCGCAGATTTGAGGTGAAGGTTGAAACGAGGTAGCCGATTGCCGATGAGAAGAGCCAGACTCCCGTCAGCGACAATAATACGAGGGGGAGACTGATTAGAGGCAGTCCGATGTACACTAGTAGTGGTAATAGGACTGCTAGTGCTGGGGACGCGAAGAATAATCCCGCGAACGCGATGCCTAGCAGGTAGCCGAGCTGGTTGACCGGGCTCGCGACGAAAAAGTCCTGCAACTTCGTCTCCAGACGATACCAGGTTGCGTCGCCTGCGAGTCCCGTGCCAACAGTTGACAGGACCAGTAGGAGGGAGCCGATTACTCCCAGCGCGAAGGATCGTCCGCCTGTCGTGACTGTTATGATGAAGAGTAGGCTGAACGGAGTTGCGAATAGCCAGACAAGGCTCAGCAGGTTTCTTCGAAGCCAAGTTATTGAGAGCATGTAGCCTATTACGACCGCGGCACGGAACTGTTTTGCACCGCTCATTCCTCGGATCTCCCGACTAGGTCCACGAACAGATCCTCCAATGAGACCCTCGCTAGACCTACATCTGAACCGCGCTTCAATGCTTCATCGGCCAGCTCTCTTCCCAGTCGATCGTCCGTTAGGACTCTGAATCTCTCAGCCAGTTTCACAACTCGACCATAATTGCTCAGTTCTTCCTCGGAAAAGGTCGAACCGACAATGTCGACGCGAACCCGTTCTTTCACGTTCCGGAGAAGCTCTGCTGGACTCCCTGACAAGACCATTTTTCCATGGTCAATTATCGCAACGTTGTTGGACAGTATCTCGGCCTCGTCGATGTAATGAGTCGTCAGCAGTATGCTTCGTCCCTCCTTCTGGATCTCGTTGAGAACGCCCCATATTCTACGGCGGGTGACCGCGTCAAGTCCCAGTGTAGGCTCGTCAAGAAAGATGAGCTCTGCGTCGGTCGCCACGGCCATCGCTACGCGGACCCGTTGTTTCAGTCCACCGGACAACGAATCAGCAGGCTGGTTGCGGTATTCTGTCAGCTCCAACCGCTCTATCGTTTTCTCTGATCTCTCATGTGCCTGGTTCCGCGACATGCCCCGGGCTAGGAGCGTCAAATAGACGTGGTCCCACGGCGTCAAGGGCCCTATCGTGCTGCCCTCTTGAGGTACGACCGCGATCTTACTCCTGATCTGTAACGGCTCATCTCTGACATCATGTCCCAACACTGAAATGCTGCCCTTGCTCGGCATCAGCTGCGTTGCAGCGATTCTGAGAAACGTGGTCTTGCCCGCACCGTTGCGACCGAGGAGGGTGAAAATCTCCCCGCGACCGATTGTAAGGGTGATGTCCGAGAGAGCTTGTGTCCTAGAACGGTGGTAGATCTTTGATAGGGACTCGGCTTCTATTACATTCAATTCTAGGCCCTTCCATCTAATCCACCGCTATCCGCGGACCCTACTACCCTCGCTTGAAAGCAAAACCAATCTGGATTTCAGCCTTTGCCCATGGCCCCGACTCGGTCTCTTGGATTGAAGCGCGAGAATAATCTGCACCAAGTTCGCTGATTTTTCTTTAATAGACACAGTGCTTTCAACACTCTGTGGATCGTATTGGAAACTGGCTATGCTGAAGTAGACGGTGGAAGATTGTACTATGAGACGAGCGGAAAGGGTCCAGTGCTGGTCTTGATACATGCTGGATTCTTGGACAGCCGAATGTGGGACACGCAGTTCCAGCTATTTTCAAAGAACTACATGGTCATCCGGTATGATGTTCGTGGTTTCGGCAGGTCTGATATCGCCCGGACGAAATTTTCTGATTACAAAGACCTCCGCGGAATTCTAGATCACCTGAGAGTGAAAACGGCCTCTCTTATCGGGGTGTCGAACGGGGGAAGGATAGCCTCGGACTTCGCCGTCGAATACCCATCAATGGTAGACCATCTAGTACTGGTTTCTCCAGGAATGAGCGGCTACAAGGCTTCTGGTCCGGAAGAGGAGAAGCTGTGGGAAGAGTTTGACAAGCAGATGAAACCTCAGGAAGACGCGGACAGAGAGGGTAGGGCAGCAGACGCTGTCGAGATGGACGTAAATGCATGGGCGTCCGCCCAGACGCCAGCAAACCGAGAACGCATTACAAAGATCGCAATGGACAACTTCCATGTCCATCTCGAGAATCCATGGAAGCTCCAAGTTCCTCCCGAGCCACGAACCTGGCAACGCCTGTCCCAGATTCGGGTCCCGGCACTCCTCATTATCGGCGATAGAGACGTCCCCCCGCAGATACTCATGGTGGACAACATTCACTCTCACATTCCCGGTTCCAAGAAAGTGCTGATTCAAGGGGCGGATCACATTGTCAACATGTCAAAGTCTGACGAGTTCAACAGAACAGTTCTTGAATTCTTAAGAGAGCAGACCCAAGAGATACAAGCATAGGTTTACTGCACAGAGTCAAAGGCTCCCCACTGAGTGAATCGACTCTTGGAAACCAGCAACGTCGACATGACGGGCAAAGTATGCCTAATCACGGGAGGTAATTCGGGAATAGGCAAAGCCACAGCCTTGGGTCTGGCCAAGCTGAACGCTTCGGTTGTGATCGTCTCCCGGGACAAGGACAAAGGCGAAGCGACGCTCATTGAGATAAGAAGCAAGAGTGGTAATCGAAACGTTGACGCGATGACGGCGGATCTGTCGTCCCAAGACTCAGTCCGCGAACTAGCACACGACTTCACTGGTAGATACAAGAAGCTCCACGTTCTAATCAACAATGCAGGAATCTTCTTGCCGAAACGGGTCCAGACTGTCGATGGACTCGAAGCAACATTTGCAACGAACCACTTGGGACACTTCCTTCTAACCAATCTACTCTTGGACTTGTTGAAAGCCAGCGCCCCGTCGCGAGTCATCAACCTAACGTCCTCTGCTCACTATGGAACCGAGATGAATTTTGAGGATCTTCAGGGCGAGAAGAAGTACAGCGGATACCACGCCTACAGCCAGTCAAAACTAGCCAACGTCCTCTTCACGTATCAATTGGCAAAACAGTTGGAGGGCACAGGAGTCACGGTCAACAGTCTCCACCCTGGGGTGGTCAGAACCGGCTTTGGAAGAGACCAGGGCGGCCTCATGTCGATTCTTGTCACAGTTGGCCGTCCTTTCATGATTAGTCCAGACAGGGCTGCTAGAGCTGCAATTTATCTCTCAACGTCGCCGGAATTGGAAGGCGTTACTGGAAAATTCTTCTCCAGAGGGAAAGAAAAGAGATCTTCTAGAGAATCCTACGACGAGACCTCAGCTGAGAGACTATGGAAGGTAAGCGAAGAGCTAACAACACTAAACGCCTGAGACTGGGGCCGCGTTGGGTGACCAGACTTCTATTTACGTAAGTCTGAGAGGCTGGATATTACAACTGCCTGGGGTAAGAGAGGCGCCTCATAGAGTCGGAGGGGTCGAGTTCCAGGTCGATGGCGTCGAATTCATGCACTCCCACGGACTCTCATGGCTCGACATTCGGCTCTCGATAGAGGACCAGGCATCAGTATTGAAGACCGGACAGGCTCTTCGCCACCGAGCACAAGTGCATAGCGAAGCCGGGTGGGTTAGCTTACGAATCGAGAACTCGCAAGATCTTGCGAACGCGAAGAAGGTCATACATCTGGCCTACAAGAACGCAAGGAAGAATCCGGGGGATCTCGAGTTTAGATGAAACCAAGAAGGTCTCAGTGGAGAATGCTGTAGTGAAATATCTTCTCGAAGGCCAACTAATTCAAAAGCCCGGAGTTTCGCAACCTTGGTGAGTTAGACTTTGAATTGAAAGCCATCCCTCCTCCGAATGCTCCACCTCGTCCGCCTCCAGGCGGAAGACCGCTTACCAACCGCCAGAAGGTAACGCTAGCAACTACGATCCTAATCACGATCTTGATCGTCATGTTGTTAGGATTATTCTTACAACATCGTCTCTAGCCTCGATCTCGCACGAGGAAATGAGATCCCCTCAGAAGATGAACTTCACCGAGCAAATTTGAGACCGGGCAGAGCTTTGTGAGCGGCCCTCTAACTTCGGCTTGATGTCTTCTTGGTCCCTGGAGCTTCTCTTGTCGGTTCTTCGGGGAAGAGGTCCTTGGGCATCCCAGACATGACATCGGCGAACGAGTCTCTCCCAGATCCCGGAATTCCTGGATTGTGAGTCCTGATTCTGTTGAAAAGGTCGTCTATTTTGTCGCCTATCTTGCTCTTCTCCTTGATCGTCTCATCAAGCTCCTGGCCATCACTCTCCAATCGTTGCAATCTAGCGGCCAGGCCCTCGATTCCTTTCGAGACTTCCAACATTCCGTTGACGGTTGCAAGAGAAGACTTCAAGGTGGAGAGTTCTTTCTGAAGAGCTTCGCGATAGCTGCGTAGTCGGTCAAGTATTGGCTGGTAGAGTCTGAGGAAATCGGTCATGAGATTCTCAAACTGTCTTATCGCCAGGGTGTACCTTTCCTCCTTCTTCTTCTCCGCAAACCCTTTCGCTGTCTGGATGAGCTTCTCGCGAAGAGTAACTCTCTCTATCACGTCGTCAAGAACTTCACGTATGTTGTAGGAGTCGTCGAACATTGTTTCCCGCATTAGGAACCGAATAAACCGAATTCGAGAGGGAGCCTTAAGAAATCCGTCACCATCGATTCAGCCAACGGGTGTCAAGGAGTGACGATTATGACTCCTCTCATCCACATAGGATGGAAATTGCAGTGATATGCGTACACTCCCGGAGCAGTTAGCTGGACGAAGAAAGTATTACCGCTATCCAGTTCTCCTGAATCAAACTTGGCAGCGCCGGTAGGAACGAGTGTAGCAGTGGCAGTGTGCGGGGACTCATCATGGTTCTTCCATTGGACAAAGGTTCCCGCCTTAATCGTGACGTTCGAGGATAGGAAGTTCTTGCCGCTGTCAAACGAGACTCCAAACGGAATGTCTATGCATGTGGCGGTCGGGCTTGGACAGACGATGGGCTTAGGCTTGGCGGGAAAAACCAGTACATAGAACATAGAACCACCGAGGACAAGCCCGACAAGGAGGAGGGCCGACAGGACGACGGTGTCCGGCTGGTACGAAGAGGTTGTCAATCCTTCTTACCTAGTGCCCTATCGAGCCCAACGCAAGAACCACGGCAAGTACAGCGAAGAAGAGAGAAGCAGCAGCAAGCCCGACGATTCCACGGGGCTCATACTTGAGGCGAAGGAATACCATGGCTACGGCAAGGATCTGGCTCGCAGCGAGTGCGGCTATGACTATGTTCGTATAGATTGTAGTTGGGCTCAGAAAGTTCTTCGCCAAGGCCCATTCAAAAAGAGTTGCAACAACCAGGTAGGACCAGACTGCTGTGGGGGTTGTGTTGTTCATCTTTCTCACAACAAATAGAAGAGGGGAAAGACGACGAGCCAGACACAGTTCACGAATGACCAGTATAGGTTAAAGTTCTCTACCGTCCCATAGCGTTCGGCGGAGAATCCGCCGGTCGCAGCTCTCTTCACTAGATAGATTATCAAGAACATCCCCGCAAGAACATGAGCACCGTGTATTCCGGTTGTTACGAAGTAGCTGCTCAACGGGAGCCCAATCTGAGCACCAGGCGCGAGACCCTGCACGAGACTATACCACTCGCTACCCTTTATCGCGAGAGAAACTATTCCTAGGAAAAGGGTTACTCCCAGCCAGCCGATTAGGCCACGCTTATTGCCAGCTTTTATCGACTGAAGTCCGAGGTAGGCTGTCAGGCTGCTCGTAATGACGACGATAGTGTCTATTGTTCCAACGTTGATGTCGTGAAGACTGCCCGCTGTGGGCCAATAAGGAAAGTTTACTCTTATGAATGCGTAGCTTCCCAGGAGGACGCCGAAGAGAACTGCCTCAGACCCCAGGAAGGTCCACATGGCCAACTTGTCCTTTGGCACCTTGCTGAAGGGCCAGCGCTCCCCCTCCTCCTCTTCAGGAAGTCTGAATCTGCCTCGGTAGTCGTCCCAGGCCCAGCCCAAGACTCCCCCGGCCAGAATGACAAGACCGATGATAATTACTGGCAGGCCGAAGGCAAGCCCTGCCATGCTCACCGCGAAGCCGAGACAGAGAATTATCGGTCTCGTACTGAGAGGACTCGCCTCGTGAGCAGATTCGGATGCTGAGTGAGAAACGCCATTCCCAAGACCATTGCCAAGGCCGTCCCCGGAACCTCCGACCGAATGAGGCATGCTCGTCCCGCTAGCCCATTCCCTATCTGTCGAGTTCCAAGGATTTGCAGGGGCGGGCGGACCTCGCAGGGTCAGTCCCATATTATAGACGAGGAGAAGCTGAGACGGGATGAAGATGAATGCACCCACGGTCGCGATAAAATTGGCCGGGCCCCACCCGGTCGAGGCTGCATAGGTAACGATGCGCCTCGGCATACTCTCTAGGAAGAACATGGGAAAGAAGATGAGGTTGAACCCGACAAAGGAGAGTATGAAATGGGTCTTCCCAAGGGTCTCATTATACATCCTCCCGGTCATCTTGGGCAGCCAGTAGTAAATTCCCGCGAACAGCCCGAACTCAGAGGCTCCGACCATCACGTAGTGAAAGTGCGCCACGACAAAATACGTGCCCCTGAGGGCGATGTCGAGAGCCAGTGACGAATTGAAGACACCTGACAATCCACCAATGACGAAGATGACGACGGAGCCAAGCGCGAAAAGCATCGGAGTCGTAAGCTTGACGGCTCCCTTGTACAGTGTTCCGATGAATGACAGCATGAGAACGCCGAAGGGAACCGAAATCATCTCCGTGTTGATAGTAAACACTTCACGCTCTGTCAAGCTGATTCCCGTCAAGAACATGTGATGACCGTACACCATGTAGCTCAACAATACGACAATTCCGACCGCGGCGAACAGAGGCTTCCTCGCATAGACTGGTCTCCCCGAGAAAGTCGCGATTATACCGGCCACGATTCCGAACGCGGGCAGCAAGACGATGTAGACTTCAGGATGACCAAAGAACCACCAGACATGGTCCCAGAGGATAGAACCACCCGCGGTGGAAGTGAAGAAGGAGGTCCCAAGAAGCCTGTCAGCCTGGAGCATTATGAGACCCGCGATGAGAGAGGGGAAAGCCCATAGAAACTGGAGCATCGTCCAGAAAGTGAACATTGTAAACATGGGCAGCTTGACAAAGCTGACACCCCGTGCTCTGTGCCAGAGGATCGTGACGAGAATGTTTACGGTGCCGACCGTGTTCGAGGCGGCTAGAACGATGAGGGCTGCGGCGCCAAGCGTCTCGCCAGAGCCAGGGCTGAACTGGAGCGACGTCAGCGGAGAATAGTTCGTCCAACCCGATGCGGGAGATCCCCCTGGAACGAAGAAACTGGCAAAAGCGGTTATTCCACTGAAGACGTACATCCAATAGCTTGTGGCGTTGAGCCTAGCAAACGCCACGTCGGCGGCTCCTATCTGGAGAGGAACGAAATAGTTCGCAAAGGCGATTCCCAACGGCGAGAGGAACCAGAGTACCATGATCAGACCATGCATCGTAACGGCCTCGTTGTACTGTGGAGGCTGAAGGAATGTCTCAGATGGGAAGGCGAGCTGTGTCCGCATGAGAAATGCAAGAATCCCAGCCAAGAAGGCGAAGTAGAACGATGTTACCAGATAGAGAATACCGACGTCCTTATGGTTGGTTGTAAATAACCACCTCTTCAACCAAACAGTATTCAGGCTCACCCCTCCTAGGTGACCACGAGCTTTGCGATCATGAAAGCGTGCCCGGCCCCACACAGCTCGTAACACAGGATTCGGTAAGTCCCTGCCGTGGAAACCTGGAACCATATCAGGTTGAACTTGCCCGGGATCGCGTCCGCCTTTACTCGAAGGTCTGGGATGCCGAACGAGTGAAACACATCTATCGAGGTTATGTTCAGAATAACGATCTTGTTCCGGGGTACGGTCAGTACAGCAGCAACACCGCAACCGCTGGTACAGTTGAAGCTCCACGAGAAGCGCTGGCCAGTGACATTGACGTGTAACGCGTTTGGATCATTCCAGCCATTCGGCGGGTTGTTATAGACACCTATGGCGTGGAAGCTTGCGTAGCCAGCGCCTGCAAGCACGGAAGCCATCACTACGACGATTACAAGAACAGTTCGAACAGGAATCTTCCTATCCTCATCATGCTGGACCGGACTGGAACCGGGTCTAGCCCGGTACTTTATTACGAAAAACACTAGGGCTCCTATCGTAATCGTACCGGCAACGACCGCCAGAACCCAGTACAGGTCGTAGAGAGACTGCCAAGTATCCGCTGTGGGCGCTAATATCGCCAGCAGACCGTGCCTCAGAAGAGACGTTCGTCCCCTCCGATCGAGATTTAAGCTTAGTGGACACACCGGGAGCCGAGCGCAAGCGCTAGTTCGATGGTCAGTGCCAGACTATAGGCTCTTCAATATTGCATCCTTCATGTGGCAGAGTGCGCATGCCGTCTACTATGGCGGTCTTGTAGGGTCGGGTAAGTCATGTTGATCAGCAGGACCTCGGCGATTCTCGCAATATCAATTACTGCGTTCTCAGGGTTCATCTTCGTCCAATACGTCCACTTGCCTAGCCCCGCCTTCAACGTGTCCCTTGCCCAGAGCTGTGAAAGACCCCTAGGCTACATGCTGGTGATTCTAGACAACGACGGATTCAACGACAGCATCCACAGAGGCCAGCCAACCATCGAGTTTCAACGAGGTGACACTGTGAACATTCTAGTATGCAACCTGGACACAATTCAGTCTCACGGCTTCGCCATCGACCACTATTTTCCCATCGGCGTCACTTTGAGACCGGGCGAAGCATACAAGGTATCCTTCGTCGCCAAGGAACCAGGTAGCTTCACAATCTACTGCAACGTCTTCTGCACAGTCCACACATTCATGAAAGGCAGACTGGTGGTAAACTAACGGGAGGTCTTCACCTCTCGAACATGAACTACCATTATATACTCTGAAAGGCGGGTCTCGCAGAGGAAGATGTCACAATCCCAAACCGCATCGTCAACAGGTCGCACAGCGTTGGCGTTAGGGGTCGTCGCACTCATCATCGGCGCTTCGGCCCTAGGCTACGCCGTCTACCTTGGTCTCAGCCAATTGCCATCCGAGCTATCCGCAGCGACTGTAAACGTACCATGCTCGACAAGTCAGCCATGCGCGGACAAGACAATCAGAATCGATTGGACCCTCGACGACTCTGGTCAGGATAGATTCAACCCCCAGTACGTCACTGTAGTTCAAGGCGACAATCTGACGATCATACTGATTACCAACGACACTACAGACGCTCACACCTTTACCATCAATTTGGGACTCAGGGGCTTTTCCAGCAGCACCTTCTTCCAGCTGAACAACAGCTGGACGGGCCTGTCGAGTGGTGACTTTATCACGCCTGGGACTCCTGGGTACAACCTTAATTTCACAGGAAAGCCCAGCGGATGTAACGACAACAATGGCAACACAGTTGCATGCACCACTCAAAAGCAGGACGACACCTTAAACGGGGGCACGGGTCCCAGTGGGGCCTGCAACAATACAGCCTCAACGCCTCCTCCATGTAATCTCTGGTCCACCGGGTATCTCGGCGTAGTCAATACTCCGGGCGTCTACAAGTTCTTCTGCTTCTATCATCAGAGGGGTGGCATGTTCGGCTATATCACAGTGCTTCCGAACAGAGGATTCACTGCCTAATCCTCTACCAATTTTTTTTCTTATTCCGCCCAGCACAAATCGATCGTAGAGAATAACCTGGAACAACCCTACGTTGAGCACTATCGCACCGGCGAAGCAGAGGAAGAAAAGTATAGCGAGTATTTATTAGACCGATTTCTCGCCCGCCCGTCACGTGCAGAATATGCATCACACTAGGGTCGTACACTTTGAGATACCGGCCGACAACGAGGAACGCGCCAAGACCTTCTACCAGAAAGCCTTCGGATGGGACATCAGCAAGTACCCCGGAATGGAGTACCACATGGTTGGAACCACAGAGGTTGACCAGAAGACTCAGCAGCCTACAGCACCAGGTGCCATCAACGGCGGACTAACAAGACGAAACAGCGAAGTCAAGAACACCGTCATCACGGTCGACGTTGCTGACATTGACGCTACATTGAAGAATGTAGAGAAACTGGGCGGGAAGACGGTGCGGAAGAAAGAGCCAGTTGCCGACATGGGCTTCACAGCCTACTTCAAGGACACCGAAGGAAACATCGTAGGTCTCTGGCAGAGCGCCCGTCGAATGTAAGACACTCATTCCTCGTAGTCGGACCGGACCCTTCTTTTTCAAACGGTCCGAGCAAACTACAGCCCATTTTCTAGATCATTTCGAAACTTGATGTGGACAATTCAGTGCCGCTATCTCAGTCCTGCGGACGAGAGCAAATAGTACATCACCCCGGCTATAGAAGCAGCAGCGGGTATAGTCAGGACCCAAGCATAGACGATTCGTCTAGCAACGCCCCATCTTACTGCGGACAAACGGCGTGTGGAACCCACTCCCATTATCGCGCCAGCGATAGTATGGGTCGTGCTAACAGGTATTCCGAGTGACGCGGTTGCGAAAAGGGTCGTGGCAGCAGCGGCCTCTGCGCTGAATCCCCCGAACGGTTGTAGCTTGGTTATCTTCATCCCCATGGTTCGAACTATCCTCCAACCTCCGAAGTACGTTCCAAGACCCATGGCTGTTCCAGCCATCAGGATAACGTAGAATGGAACGAAGAAGACCGCCCCGAGCAACCCTTGTGCGAATAGTAGAGCAGCGATTATCCCCATCGTCTTCTGAGCATCATTAGTGCCGTGACCAAGACTGTAGAGAGCCGCTGATACTAGTTGCAATCGACGGAAACTGTGGTCGGCGGTTGAGCGTGAAAACCTAGCCCCGAGTCTGATCGTCAACAGGACGAGACCAATTGCTAGTAGTAACCCTATCAATGGCGATAGCGCGATAAAGAGAATTATCTTGCTAACCCCCGCGACTTGAACAACCCCCCATCCCCCCTTGACTACGCCTGCGCCGATCAATCCGCCTACCAGTGCATGCGACGAGCTGGTGGGCAGACCGAACCACCAAGTAATAATATCCCATGCAATCGCTCCGATTAGAGTCGATAGGAGAAGCCAAGCGGTTACAATCGCTGGGTCTATCGTTCCCTTACCAATAGTGGACGCGACATTTACTCCGAATACAAACGCTGCCACAAAGTTGAACAAGGCAGCCCATAGAACCGCTATTCGCGGCGACAGGACCCGAGTAGACACAACAGTAGCTACTGAGTTGGCTGCGTCATGGAAACCATTCAAGAAGTCAAAGAATAACGCGACAAGAATTACAAGGATGACTATCCCGACAGGGACGATAACCGTTGCCATACGAGCTCTTGACCTAAGAGTATTCGAGAATGATGTCTCGAATCACTTGGACCACATCCTCACACTTGTCCGTAATGGTCTCCATCAATTCGTAAATCTCCTTAAGCTTGATTATTGAAATCGCATCATTCGTCTTGAACAGAGCCGCTACAGCCTCGTTGAGAACAACATCCGCCTCGTTTTCTAACCGGTCAACCTCGATAATCCGACTCTCGATCTCGGGTGCCTTGATTTTGTGGATACTTGCAAACGCAAAGTCGATCTCCTGAACAGACTTAACCACGAGTTCGGTGAATCTCCTCATAGGCTCAGTGGGAGACCTGATCTCGTAAAGGTAGAGACGATTTACTGCGGCATTGATGTAGTCTAAGACATCATCGTAAAGGGATGCTAGTTTGCTGATATCTTCCCGATCGATGGGCGTAATGAAGGTCTTAATGAGGCGGTCGTAAATTGAATGGACAATGTTATCGCCCTGATGTTCGATATCCTTGATCTTGTTCCTCTTATCGGCCAATTGGTCGAAATTCTGCACCAGGTCGTCGAGCGCGAGAGCGCCAGCGAGAACGTTCTTGGACTCTTGCTCTAGGAGTTGAAAGAATATCTTCTCTTGAGGGATCAGAAGCTCCCTAAGACCCAAGGAAAATCGATGCATGCATCATTTGCTCAAACATAAACCGTTCCGTCCCGTCAACCAAGCTATTCAGTTCAAGGGTTCGCCTTTGATTCTGATTCCCGGCTTCCTTTCGACGCACCCTATCCGTGTTGCGTCCTGTCGATGCTTGCGGAATGCACGAATTACTCGTTCCAGTTGAGTCTTTGGGCAGATCACGACGAAGCCTACTCCCATGTTGAATGTTCGGTACATTTCCGTGTCCTGTACGCGTCCGGTTCGTTTTATGAGTTGGAATATTTCCGGGGGCGTTGGCAGATCGTCGAGTTCTGCGCCGAGTCCAGCTTGTCCGATCACTCTTCCCAGCTTCAGGAAGGCTCCTCCACCTGTGATGTGGGCGAGGCCATGGACCTCCACCTTTTCGATTATTTCTTGCACGGCTTTTACGTAGATTCTTGTAGGCTCTAGAAGCTCCCTTCCCAGGCTTCTATCTAACCCCAGCGGTGTCTCGTTGAGCTTGAATCTCTTTAGGAGTACTTTCCTTGCTAGGCTAAGTCCGTTTGAGTGAACTCCCGAACTAGTAACTCCAACCAACACGTCACCTTCCCGAACACGGTCGCCGAGAATGAGATCCCTCTTCCTGCAAATTCCTGTTGCGAACCCGACGAGATCGAATCCTCCATCTTCTGACAGGAGCTCTGGAACGATTGCTGTCTCTCCTCCGACAATTGCCATCCCTGCCTCCTTTGCGCCTTTCACGAGGCCTATCGCGACCTCCTCAACGATGGCACGGTTAGGTCTGCTCATGGCTATGTAGTCGAGGAAGCTGGTGGGTTCCGCGCCTGTGCAGATCAGATCGTTTGCGCACATCGCCACGCAGTCTATCCCAATCGTGTCGTACTTCCTCATCATCTGAGCAACGAGGACCTTCGTCCCGACACTATCGGTGTGAAGGCTCAACACTCTTCCTTGACCAAGGTCGACAAGACCCGCGTAGTGGCCGATCGGAAAGATGGGCCATCCAACCTTGCCCCTTCGCGTCGCAAAAGTAGACTCCAACCTTCGTGCCAACAGCCTGTGCGTGTCACGGACGTGCCTCGCGTCGACCCCGGCCTTGGCATAGGTCATGCGGGGCCGAGGCAAATTTACAACTTCAGTCCAGTCAAGCGCTCATACGCGATAGTGTACCGCTGACTCGTCTCTTGGATAAGATCTGTCGGAAGGTCTGGTGGGCGTGGCGTGGGCCATCCCTCTTTCCTCGCTTCGTCAAGCGTCTTCTTGTAGCCGACTTTTCCAAGCCAGTCCCTGATCGGCTGCTTGTCATAACTCTCCTGCGTCTTCCCAGGCGCGTAGTCCGCCTTTGGCCACAATCTGAACTCATCAGGTCCAATCGAATCAGCCAGCACAATGTTCTCTTGCTTGTCGAAACCGAATTCGAGTTTGAGATCAGCAAGTATGAAACCAGCCTTCTCAGCACTCACAGACATTTTGTTGTAGATCTCGACCGTCTTCTTCCTGACTGCCTCCAACTGTTCCGAGCCCAACCAGCCCTCTTCCTCAATCTGTTCCATCGTCACGGGCTCATCCTTCACATCAGACTTTGTCGTAGGGTCAAAATATGGCTCTGGAAGTTTCGCGGCCAAGATTGGTTCTACAGGAATCGAGATTTCGCCCTTCGTCAATCTCTCGTAGAGGCTTCCGTAAAGATAGCCACGGAC
Source organism: Bathyarchaeia archaeon (assembly GCA_035637575.1). Classification (GTDB taxonomy): domain Archaea; phylum Thermoproteota; class Bathyarchaeia; order 40CM-2-53-6; family 40CM-2-53-6; genus 40CM-2-53-6. The sequence goes on along the minus strand of DASPWY010000173.1, from coordinate 15,862 downwards.
CACGGCCTCCACAGGAATCATTTTCAGCTTCCTAACTACCATCCGGTTCGTATCTTCGAGCCGGACCATGTGGTGTGGTGTGTCGAGGTTGTTGAACCAGAAGGCCGCGAGCTTTGCGAGAACTTCGCCCTTCCTTGGAATAGTGGACTGCAGGACCACGTCATAGGCTGAGACCCGGTCAGTAAAGATGAAGAGTAGTTGGTCGTCTCCCAGGTCATAGACGTCCTTGACTTTTCCCCGTTTGAACGGGGCTGATAGATTCTCCATGGACTCTTGCATCTTACAGCTGTCCGCTCCGATACTGTGTGAGCTTCTTCGAGATTTCCACATCAGACAAGGCTAGTATCTGTGCTGCTAGTAATCCAGCGTTTGTGCCGTTGTCGAGACCGACAGTCCCAACCGGAACGCCTGAGGGTAATTGGACGATCGCAAGGATTGAGTCGAGATTCAGCTTTCCCGAAACCGGAACCCCGATAACAGGTTTCGTTGACAATGATGCGACGAATCCCGGGAGAGCTGCGGAGAGACCTGCGATAGTGATGAACACATCAGCTTTCGAAGTCTCAACATACTTGTCAAGTTCTTTATGATTCCGATGACTAGACAGAACCTTCGTCTCATACGGGACTCCGAGTCTGTCCAGAATGGTCTCAGCTTTCTTTGCTATCTCTCGGTCGCTCTCGGATCCCATGAGAATGCTGACGCTTTTTGTCAATGATGACACCGTATCACGCGGGACTCCGTGACGACCATGTCTACTGGTACATCAAATTGATCCCGCGGCACTTTGCCGATGAGTTGCATGTTGAAAGCCAGACCGGCGGAACGGACGTGTGGGGGCAGGTTCTTGATGACTCGGTCAAAGTATCCTCGCCCCCAGCCCAGCCTGTAGCCTTCACGGTCCCAGACGATGCCTGGAACGAAGATCACGTCAACAGTATCAAGACTGACCGGATGGACATTCTCAGGTTTAGGCTCAAGAATGCCGAACGTGCCAGGCGCCAGTTCGCTTCCCAAGTCTTTGATCTCAGAGAAGAATAGTTCTATGTCTCCCTTCTTCACGACTGGAACAAGCACGCGTTTTTCCTGGTTAAGAGCCGCTCGGATCAAGGGTCTAGTGTTGACCTCGCTGTCCTTGCTCACATAGCAGGCTATTCCTCTGGCCCGAACAAATTCGTGGAGATGCAATACTTGATCGATAATGTCTTGGCTCTTCTGCTCAATCTCTCCGATTGACTGGCGATCTCTCAAACGAAGCATGTACCGTCTGAGATTCTCTTTCTCGACAGCGATCTGAGCCTCGGTCAAACCATCACACCAGTTCTCTGAACAGCAAAGCTACAAAACAGGGATAGTCTCGCGTATGATCATGCCCGTTGCATCTGAAGATACTCGCTATCGATCATACCGCCGGACTTGATGTACAACAAGGCTCCCGGTGCAAGACTGTCCAAGTATGAGAAGGTGTACACGGTCATCTTTTGCTGACCCAGCGTCTTCGCCCAGTTTGAGACTTCGTTCATGAGTATTCGACCGTAACCTTTTCCCCGATATTCAGGAAGCACGTATGTTCCTCGAAAACGCGCATCCCCTGTCTTGTAATAGTCAGGTATGAGACCTGTAAATCCGACCAGCTCCTCCCCAACATGACCGGATAGCCATCGCTCTCCTTTCTTCAGACCATCTCTGAAATTGTGAGCGACAGCTTCCTCGCCTCCCTGTTCCTCCGTTCGCCAGTCCCAGTAGGGACGGATAGACTCAACAAATCTCTCTTCAATTTCTCGAGCCGTCTTTTCAGCCACTTCGTTAATCTCGACACGTTTACTCGGCGAGTGTGAAGCGTCTCTCAGGTCCCAAGTGATTCGGAAGTCTCTTCGCAAAGGCTTGAACCCGAAGCCCTTGTAAACATCAACATAGGGTTGAATCGCCGGCGTCGTGGCTCTCAAGAACTCGGCCCGTCTCGACTCTACATGTTCGAGGGCTCTGCCGAGCAGCTTCTCTACCACGTCAATTCTCGACATCGCGTGTTTCGCAGCGAGATATCTGATGACGAGCCAATTTTTCCGGGGCAGACTTGTAACAGCTACACATCCAACATCTGAGCCCTTCTCTCTGGCGAGAAAACAGCCATCCGGATCGAACGCGTCAGAAGAGATGAGGTTCTTTGTTCCGGGTTGGTCTAGAAATTGGCCGAGAGATTCGCCGAGAATATTGAGAAGAACATCATGTTCGTCCGATCCTATGGATCTCAGAGTCATATCCGACAATGATTGTTGTCTCCTATCCGCCCTTTGTCTGGAGGGTGGCTGCTTGGACTGTGTTCTCTAGCAAGCATGCGACTGTCATGGGTCCTACTCCTCCAGGGACGGGGGTAATGAACCCCGCTAGTTTGCTGACAGCTTCAAAATCCACATCGCCGCGGAGTTTCCCTTCGACTCGCGTCAGACCCACATCTACAATAGCCGCTTTGGGCTTAATGTGTTCTGTTTTGATCTGGAAGTTCTCTCGTCCGACAGCGCTGACAAGGATGTCAGCTGTCTTTGTTATCTGAGCGACATTGGGGGTTTTCGAGTGGCATATCGTTATGGTCGCGTCCCTGTTGAGAAAAAGGTTCGCGAGAGGCCTGCCAACCAGTGTTGTTCGATTGAGGATGACTGTCCGCTGCCCGGCAATAGGCAGCTTGTAATGGGACAATAGTTTGATAATTCCCTTAGGAGTGCAAGGCACGAATTCTTCCTTGCCAGCTGCCATTTTTCCCTGATTGATCGGGTGGAGTCCGTCCACGTCCTTGTAGGGAATTATTCTCTCAATCATTCTATCCTCATCAAAACCGCGTGGCAGGGGAAGCTGGACAAGGATCCCGTGAACGCTAGGATTCATGTTCAGCTGGCCGAGCAGAGCTTCAAGCTTGTCTTGAGGTGTATTGGCAGGCAGGTGATGGTTCTCGGACTGAATTCCAACTTCGTCGGCAGCTTTGTGTTTCCCTCTGAGATAGCTAGAGCTGGCAGGGTCGTCGCCGACCTGAATGGTCGCGAGGAACGGCTTGATTCCCCGCTTCGCTAGCTGTCCAACTTGGAGTGCGACCTGTTTCTTGACCTCGGAGGCAACCAGTCTGCCGTCTAGAATTACTGCAGTCAAGTTTTGAGCACGACTCTTCTCCCTTCGATCTTCAACTGATGTTCAGTGAAGAGCCGGATAGCTTCCGGGTAGAGCCGATGCTCCTGTCGCAGGATTCTTTCTGATAGAGTTTCAATTGTATCATCGTCTCGGACAGGGACGTGGGCTTGGAGGATTATTGGCCCTGCATCCACTTCCTTTGCGACGAAATGGACGGTGGCTCCTGAGACCTTCACTCCATGTTCCAACGCGCGTTTCTGCGCTTCGAGGCCGGGGAAAGCGGGAAGCAGTGCAGGGTGCACATTCATGATTCGGTTAAGATAGTAGTCGACGAATTGTGGGCTGAGGATTCGAAAGTAACCTGCAAGAGCGACGAGACCGTCTTTGGGAGTAACACCGCGAGCTTCCAAAGCGGCGATAGTCTTCCGGTCGTACTCAGGGTCCATCTTTGGCAGGCCCTCATCCTCAAGGACAACCGTCGGCACGTCGTGTTTCCTGGCTATCTCAAGCGCTCCGACGCTGGGTTTGTTACTGACGACAACACTCACCCGACCCTTCGTGATGTACTTTCCATCAACGGCGTCCAGGATCGATTCCAGATTGGAGCCGCGTCCCGAAACCAGGACACCAATAGGAACCAAGACTATCTCCCGGTTCCTGTCCGGCTCTTTCTAAGATATGCGGTCTTTTGTCGACGAGAATCTAGTGCGATGTCGAAAGCAATCACTCGGATAGACGCGAAGCCAAGAAACTTCCGCGCATCTCTCTTGAGTATCGTGCGGTTTTTCCTATCTCCAATTCCCTTGTACGTTTTGATGGCTGACTCGATAACCCGTTTCCAGCGCGAGGGGAGTCTCTTCAAAGCCCACCTAGCCGCGCCCAACTTCGACACAACGATACCTCCTATCTTGAAATCGTAGACGAGCCTACAGAGACTGAGAACTGACCACCACGGGTCACTGTCAACGATCTTCCTCGCGTAGATCAGTTGTCGATAAAGTGCGCTTCTGATTTCTGGCCAGCTTGCTCGTGAGAAGATTCTGCTAGCCCTAGGCCCGTAGAGTCGAATGTATGCCGAGCGAGCGAAATGTTCTCGGTGGATGGCCCACGCATCGTCGGAGCCTCCGCGATGGATTCTGCCGTGGGATCCGTAGACAAGTTTTTTCGGACTCTCCTGCTTTCGTGCCGTGGAGTATGGAATGTAGAATCCGTCCAGCTTACTTCCGAACTCAAACCTGGCGGCCAAAGCCCGATGTAGACGATCTAAGCCCTTGATCTCTCTCGCATTGAGAGATCGACGAGTTACAACGTAGAAGTCTATGTCTCCAGCCCTAGGTTCGAATTCTGGAAATGCTATGGAACCATGCAGGTACGCGCCCGTGAGGTTACTACCAAGACTCGTCAGCAGCCCCTCTCGATAACCCTCGACAAGTTGCTTGATGTCTGGTGGGAGGCTGTCGAGTCGGGAGGTCGAGAGTCAGCACTCCACTCCATTTTACTCGGCTTTCGGTCCATGGAAGCCGTTTCTGATTTTGTCTGCAATTCTCCTCATCTCTTCTGTGGGAATATCTTTGACGTTCTGCGCGCTCACGAATTCTCCATGACCATCTCCTGGAAACCTCGGGATCACATGGACGTGCGCGTGTGGCACGCCCATTCCTCCAATATCAGCGACTACCCACTCCGTGTTCATCGACTTCTGAAGAGTCTTCGCGATCATGCGAACTGTCTCGAAATATCTTCCAGCTTCCGGGACATCCCAGACCCAGCGATGATGCTTCTTCGGGGAGACCAGTGTGTGTCCGGGGTTTAGCGGTCGAATGTCGAGGAAGGCGATGAAATTCTCGTCCTCAAAGATCAAGTAAGAGGGCAGTTCTTTTCGTACAATCTTACAGAAGATGCAGTCTTGCATTCTGTCTCACGTTTTGATGGGTTCTAATTGTCTACGACGTATCTGACCGCTTCCGATATCAGTTCGGTAGTGCATTCCTCGAAAGTGGACCGACTTGCCTATGACCGAATAGGCGTCTTTGCGTGCTGACTCTACGCTTGGTCCTGTTGCGGTCACATTGATGACCCGTCCGCCCGCGGTTACGAGTTCCCCGTTTGAGTTTCTGGCAGTTCCTGCGTGAAATACGACAATGTTGCTACTGGCTGAGGGTCGAAGCGTAACTTGGTCTCCCGTTGAGGGATTTTCTGGATATCCTCTGGAAGCGAGGACAACTACTATGGACGCGGACTTGGAAGATTCTGGTATCGGCGGTCTGTCCGAGTTGGTTGCAACGGCGCTAAGGTGTGCGAATAGTCCGCCCTTTACTAGTGGCATTATTCCCTGAGCTTCAGGATCTCCGAAGCGGGCGTTGAACTCCAACACGTACGGGTCTTCGGTCCCGTGCTTGACGATGACATTCAGGTACAGAACTCCCTGGAAAGGAGCACCCTCCTTCGCCAGTGCCGCGACCGTGGGGTCCAGAATCTTCTTCCTGACCCTCTCGACGAGCGACTGGGTCACTGAGGGGACTGGAGTATAGACGCCCATGCCTCCGGTGTTAGGTCCAGAGTCGCCGTCGAAAGCTGGCTTGTAGTCCTGAAAGACGGGGGCTAACCATTGGACCCGATCTGCCGAAACGGTTGCGGTGAAGCTGGCCTCCCATCCGTCGATGAATTCCTCCATCACGATTCGCTTGGGCTCTCGTACTAGTTCCCGTTGAACCGCGGCTTCAGCCTCGCGCCTATCTCTCGTGACAGTCGTTCCTTTGCCCGCTGCAAGTCCGTCTGCTTTGATCACCCACGGAGGGCCGAGATCGTCGAGGGCTCTGTTGGCTTTGTTCTTGTCTATGAAGGTCTCCCAGTGCGGTGTTGGTAGGGCGTATCTGGTGCAGAGGTCTTTGGCGAAGCTCTTTGAGGTCTCAATACGAGCAGCTTGCCTGTCGGGTCCGAAAATAGCAAGATTCTGTTTTCTGAATGTGTCGACTATTCCCCCGCCCAACGGAGCCTCGGGTCCGACGACAGTTAGGTCGATTGCGTGTGTGGTCGCGAACGAGGCGAGCTCGTCAATATTGGTCGAGTTAATTGGGACGCAGGTGGCGATTTCGGCGATGCCTGGATTGCCTGGGGCCGCGTAAACCTCCTTTACGTCCCGATCCTTCGAGAGCGCCCAAGTAAGAGCGTGCTCGCGGCCGCCGCTTCCGACGATGAGGATCTTCATACGGCTACAAGTCGGATCGAGTGTCAGGCCTTCATTTCTTCTCGGGTCCGAAGCACAGGGTTCTTCTTCAATCCAAGATACTCGCCTGTCACACAGGCGAAGCACATTTCGCCCTGCTTGAGCCCGATTCCCTTGCTCAGTCCTTCGATATCATTGTAACCGAGACCATCGACGCCGATCTCGTTCCCAACCTTCGTGTTCAATTCTGGAATCGACAATACGTCGCCATCAACCTTGGTTGCCAGTAGTTCGCCGTGTGTTGGAAAGTCGATGCCCATGTAGCATGGGTGGCGTATGGGTGGAAAGGTCACGACCATGTAGACCTTCTTGGCGCCTGCGTCGCGCAATGCCCGTACGATGTTCTTGCTGCTGGTCCCCCGTACTATGCTGTCGTCGACCACGATGACGTTCTTCCCGTCGACTACGGGTCTGATGGTTATGATCTCCCTGACGATCTCTTCCCGACTCTCGTCTGTGGGCTCGATGAAGCTCCTGAGGCTTCCCTTCCTTCGATACCGATCTTTCATCAAGCCCTCTTCCATAGGTATCCCACTCTCTTCCGAATATCCAAGGGCGGCTGGTCGAGCGGAGTCGGGGACTGGTATCACAACGTCTGCCTTGAACGGATACTTCCGAGCAAGGACCCGACCCAATTGCCGTCGGGCTTCGTAGACATAATGGTCCTCGATCTTGCTACTTGGATGCGCGAAGTACGTGTATTCAAACGCACAGTGATGGTGAGGAGATTCTGCAAACTTCGTGACTGTCAAACCGTCCTGGTTGAAGCGGACAAGTTCTCCCGGCTGAACGTCCCGGACAAGCTCGGCGTGCAGAGTCGTCAGGGCGCAGCTCTCTGAGGCCACAATGTTCGTCCTAGTTTCTTCGTCCCAACCCAAGCACAGTGGTCGAAAGCCTGACTCGTCCCTGGCGGCGAGCACCTCGCCCTCGTGTGTGACAATGACGAAGCTGTAGGACCCGCTGATCTCTTTGGCGAGCCGGGTAAAGGCTCGTGTCCAGTCATGTTCTCGACGATAGTGCTGGAGTAACCTGTATCCCGCCAGCTTGGTATCCGAGTTTGAGTCTACGATCGGAAACTCGCCCTTGACGAGGGGCTCCATATCCTCCGTGTTGGCGATGGTCCCGTTCTGGGCAATGGCAAACTCTCCATGAATATCCAACGGGTGAGCATTCTCGAGGTTCGTTCGTCCCCGAGTGGAATAGCGAATGTGTCCGATGCCTCGGTTACTGTCCAAACGCAGGATTTTCCGGGCATTGGCTGCGGCTCCTACACCGATCAGTCCGAGGCCTTTGATGATGGGCTCGTTAGGCGTGGCCAGCCCCCAGGATTCCTGGCCTCTGTGCTGAAGAGCCGCTAGTCCTTTGACGATTCGCTCGGCGACGGGTTCATTCTTTAACGAATAGATTCCGATGACTCCGCAATGTTCCCTTACTGAGCGGCTTCCATCTTCGACGTCGATTTGTGGAGTCTGGATTCGCTCCGGGCGAGCGAGGACACGATCCTTCGCCCTGACAATGGGATCGGTATCGAAGCCCCTCAGGTTCAATTACAATCCTGTATCAATTTCAGGCCTCGTATAGGTCTTTCTTGACACGATCATCTAAATGGGGGTTCAGCAGCCCATCTTTCGGAAAATCTCGGCAACTCGTTCTATTTCTAAAAGTCTTCTGACTTTGGCTCTCGTTTCTTTCGATTTGGTCGGTTTTCAATATTCACCTGGCAGAGTCCATTGTCTTGGATAGAGTCTTGGACCAGGCTTCGGCCGCGACTGACAATGGGATTGTAATGAAAGGGTCTTCGTGGGACTCGAGTTCGATTTTGCTGCCTTGAACTCTACCTATCTTGGCGGCCTTAATCCTCGCGGCCCTCAGTCTGCGCACTATGCGGGGAGTGTTTCTCGGCCGTGACTCCAAGATGAATCTAGGCTTCGATTCTGAAAACAATAACTGAGCAATATTTGTCGTCTTGGTTGGGACCTTGTCCAGATTTACCGTGAATCCTTTCTGGCCTTGAATGGCCATTTCTGCCAGACTTACGGCCAGTCCCCCTTTGGATATGTCGTGAGCGGCTTCGACCACTCCGCTTTCAATCACCTTCGTGACGGTTCGGAGAAGCTGTCTCTCTATTTTCAGATTGACCTTCGGGACCCGTCCACCTACTAGTCGCTGAACGCTCTCATAGTACTCGCTTCCGCCAAGTTCTGGGAAGGTTGTTCCTACGATCAGTAAGTCATCTCCCTCCTTGGCAAGAGCCGACTCAATCTTAGGGGCTCTGGCATTCCGGAGTCCTAACGCCGCAATTACGGGCGAAGGTTTGATGGCAGTTCTTGTCTGAGTGTCTTCGTTGTAGAAACTGACCTTTCCTCCAACACACGGGACCCGTGTAGCCTTGAGATAGTCTCGGATAGCCCGTATTGCTTCTTTGAAGGTCCAGAAGACTTCTGGGTTGCTAGGGTCGCCGTATTGAAGGTGGTCGACAACGGCGATTGGCTCGGCCCCTGTAGCGACGAGGTTGGAGAAAGCCTCGCTGAGAATTCCGACCGTTCCCCAATATGGGTCCAGGTAGACTTGTTTGCTGTTGCCATCGGTCGTAATTGCCAGTGTTCGGCTGTTGGGAAGTCTTAGGATGGCGCTGTCTGCTTGTCCGGGTTTGATGATTGTTCGTAGTCCTACTTCGAAATCGTACTGGCGGTAGATCCATGCTCGACTGCAAATGTTCGGGCTGCCAAGGAGCGCTAACAGGGTAGCGTTGAGGTCCTCGGGAATCGTAGGCTCAGGAGCGTCGGCTAAATCGTCAATGTAGGAGGGCTTTCTGCTGGACCGTGGAGACAAAGGTGCTTCTGCGACAAACTTGGCGGGGGCCTCCGCAACCACGTGGTTTTGATGCCTGATGTGGAGTATTCCGTCCTTCGTGAGATGGCCGATGGGTGAGTAGCTGAGTTCCCATTTGTCCAGGATCCGAGCGAGCTTCTCTTCATTCTTCGGCTTAACAATAACTATCATGCGTTCCTGGGACTCACTGATCATTATCTCAGCCGGGCGCATGCCGGGCTCGCGGGTCCGAACATTGTCGAGGTTGATCTCCACGCCCATCCCGGCCTTCGATGCCATCTCCGAGAGTCCACAAGCAAGGCCTCCACCTCCGAGGTCTTTCATTCCTTGAACAGTGCCTTCATCCACCGCTTCTAGTAGCGCTTCGATGGTCAGTTTCTTGGTGAACGGGTCGGGGACTTGGACAGCAGATCTTTCGCTGTCCGATGTTTCTGTTAGAGTTCTGCTGGCGAAACTTGCGCCTTGAATCCCATCACGTCCGGTGCTTCCTCCTACGACATACACTAGGTCTCCCGGACGGATGCGTCCTCCGAGAACGATCTTGTCCCTTCGGCCGAGGCCGAGACATACAACGTCCACGAGACAGTTTCTCTCGAAGGATGTGTCAAACTCTACTTCGCCTCCGACCGTCGGTACTCCGATGCAGTTTCCGTACGAGCCTATTCCGCGGACTACGTTGTCGAAGAGCCAGCGACTGTGGCTGGTTTCTAGGTTGCCAAATCGAAGGGGATCGAGTAGCGCGATGGGACGTGTCCCTAGTGAGAGGATGTCCCGGACGACACCTCCGACGCCGGTGGCCGCACCGCCGTAAGGGTCGATGGCGCTCGGATGATTGTGAGACTCAATGTGAAGAGTAACCACCCAACCATTTCCGACATCGATGACTCCGGCATCAGACCCGGGTCCAAGGATTACTCGGGGTCCTTTGCTGGGCAGGAGCCTCAGAAGTGGTTTGCTGGACTTGTAGCTACAATGCTCGCTCCACTGCGCCTCAAGCATCGCCCATTCGACTTCGTTAGGCTCGCGACCAAGCTTCTTGACCGCGTAGCGAATCTCTTCATCAGTCAGGTTCGGTTTCTGAACTTGGACCGTTGTCATTCGTCCTGTTCTCTTGCCCTGTTCATCAGGAGAACAGTTCGTGAGCCCACTATTGCTCCGGCGATGAACCCGATTATCAGCCCCAAGACGCTGTTTATGACATAGTAGCTGACGAGTCCCGCGGCAATTCCTGCAATCAGACCAGCCAGGACCGCGCGCGGAACCGGACTCGGCCTCCGACCCTCACCTGTCGAGCCACTCATAAGGTAACCGCCTCCTTCTTTGCTATCAGAGCTACACCGAGTGCTATCATAACTGCGCCATATGCTCCCCCGAAGATTCCTAGGCCAAAGTAGTAGCTGGTGCTTGACAACCCAACCAACGATACACATCCCATTATTATTGCGAAGACCCCAAGCGCGATTCTACGCCAAGAGCGGGCCTGCTCGTTCATCTTGCTGCTCGGCTCTTTTGAGATGTGTAAAAGTAGAGACCTGCCGTTATCAACGCTCCTCCCGCGAAACCTAGGAAGAAACCCTGCATGGTGAAATTTGGGCCCGACAGCAACCCAACAACAAGTCCAGCTAGTAGTCCGACGACGATAATCCCAAACACGGACGGCGGAGGAACACCGGTATATGATCCAGTTGATGAATCTCTATTTTCTTCGGACGAAGCGTTGAACCTTGAACTGAGAAAGCTCATTTCAAGCTCCAGTCCCACGGAGCGCTCTAATCATAGAGTCGAAGATGACTCGACCGTCTGCTTGGTTATCTGCCGACAGCACTTCTAATGAAGCCCTTTCGGGATGCGGCATTAGACCCATCACATTACCAGTCTGGTTGCAGATGCCTGCGATATTATCGATAGACCCATTGGGATTGGCATCGTCCGTGGGTTCTCTCTCCTCATTCACATACCTGAAGACGATCTGCTGGTTTCTCTCCAGATTAGGAATTTGGTCTTTGTCGAGATAATAGCGTCCCTCATTGTGCGCTATTGGAATTTCCAATAACTGTCCTCTCTCGACTCTATTGGTGAACGGCGTACGCGTGGTTTCGACTCTCAATCTAGTCCATGTGCAGACGAAGCGAAGCGTGCTATTGCGCAACACTGCTCCTGGCAGAAGTCCAGCCTCTACCAATATTTGGAATCCATTGCATATTCCTAGGACCGGCTTGCCACCCTCAGCCGCCTCCTTGACGACTCTGAGGCTGGGACTGGTAGCTGCAATCGCGCCTGCTCGGAGATGGTCGCCATAGCTGAATCCGCCGGGAAGGACGTACGCTTCATAATTGTCATGTGCCAGATCCTTGTGCCAGACAAGATCTGTCCTTGCCTTGACAACGTCCCGGAGAATTTCTAGGGTGTCTAGGTCGCAGTTGCTTCCCGGGTATTGGATTACTGCGACCTCTCCCATTACTGGGTTATCCTACTACTCTGACTTGGATTGTGTGGGCTGCTGGGTTGTAGATTCGAAGGTCATCGGAAAGTTTGCGGACTATCGCGCGTGCGTCTTCCGGACTGTTGGCTTCCACGTTCATCCGTAAGAGTTTGCCTGCGCGAACACTGGTTACCTGGTTGTAGCCGCCTTTCAGAATGAGATTCTGGTGTATCGTTTCGCCTTCAGGGTCTCGGGCTAGGGGTTTATTCTCGACGATGACTTCAACCACATAGCTGCCGGGAGTCATTACAAGTTTGTATTAATTTCCGCGGCTATTTACCCCTTCTTTGGCATGTTCATGCTAGGGTCGGTCGTTGGCTTATCCTTCTTTCCTGAAGATTAAGCAGTATTGGTGATGCCTATTCCCTACCCAGGCGTTGAAAACTCCCAGCGGGAGGAGCGTCTTGTCATCCTGACACCACACCTTCTCATCCTTCGGAGTCCAAGCAAAGGGTTCCTGAGAGAGCGTTGAGACTGTATCAAATGCTAGCGGGTACATTCTTCCATCACTGAAGACATTGTTCGTGATGATCGTCAGGTAGCCCTTCGGTTTCATTACCCTGTGGATCTCGTCGAAGGCACGTTTCAGAGCATGCAGGAAATCATGATAATCTTCTATGTTACCGATCTCGTCAGGATTATCACTATAAGCCGTGTCTAGTCCTTTCTCCGCGCGAGCCTTTTGCCGCATATGGCTCTTTCTCAGCTGGTTCCAGTAGGGCGGCGAGGTGATGCAATAATCGGCCAGAGGGAACCCGTTCTCTCTCCAAATCTTCGACAGTCTTGCTGAGTCAGCCGTAATGATTTTGGCCCAGGACGATTTGCTCTTTGTCGCATCCTCAGACGCCCCTCTCCGAGCTCGCGCATCCTCGACTCGCTCCTTCGATATGTCGGCATACTTCTTGACAATCTCAAATCCTATTCCTGAGCGGCCCGTTTCCAGTGCTGCCACCAAGGTGCTTCCTGTTCCGGCAAAGGGATCGACTACTATCTCGCCCTTCTTGGTGAAGAAAGAAACAAATTCCTTGACTAGGGATTCTGGAAAGGAAGCAGGATGTCGAATCTTCCGGTCTCCCCTAGGCTCAGGCCGATGGACGAACCATGACTTTGTGAACTTGATCCACTCCCTTCCAGAAAGCTCGTTCAGCTTGTTCCTGCGAGTCACCTGCGCTAATGCTTGGCGATGAACAGTCTCAGTCTCCATCACAGTCACCCTTGCAGAGAATAGGTCAGTGTACAGAAGAACCGTACTTATGAAATCACGCCAAACAGACATCTGGCGGGAAGAATTGATCCGTGTTGGTCCCTAAGCTACGAAAGTTTACCCATGAGGGTCGGTTGAGGATCGCACACCAAATTTCAGACCGTATTGTCGAGAAATATGGGAGCGATATTCTGGCTGCTTTTGTCTGCGGCTCAACATCAAAGAAACTTGACCGTCCCTTTTCTGACTTAGAGCTGATCGTTATAGTTCGTGATCAAGTCGAGATTCCGATGAAATACTACCTTCATCGAGGACTCATCATACAGATTGAATATCTCAAATCTTCGAACACGCTAGATGCCGCAGAGCAGCTTACTGACAACTGGCCCTGGGAAGCCGACCAGTACAGAAACAGAATTGCGCTTTATGAGCGAGATAGATGGTTCAGAAAGCTCGATGAAGCGGTCGAGAGGAATGACAAGGCGGATTCTGTTGAAGCGATTCGAAAGTCGTTTATGATGATGACTGAGTCTGTGGCCGTTATGAAGAACGTGATGCTGACAAACGACACGGTCGGAATATTGTCGAGAGGGCGCGTGCTCGCGGAAGATGCTGCAAGAATAGTCCTTCTCTTGAATCGAACATACGTAACCACGACCAGCTGGCTCTGGAGGACTGTCTTCGACTTGCGAACTAAACCCAAGGGTTTCAAGGAGCTTGTCGAGAAGATGTCAGGATTCGTCCCGACTACCCGCGAAGAAGTCGTTGCTTCCTCTGAGAAACTTTACAGAGAGGTGAGTAAGCTTGTCACTCATGCTGGTGTCAAAATCCAACGCGATGATTTGTGGGTCTGAGCGGAAGCCACTACTCGTAGCGGATCGCAACAGAGTCTAGACACCAAGCCACTCAGGTTCTATTGATTCCCATGCTTTGTTGAGATGGGTTACATCACTCCATTATCCGGCCGAGATTCCATGCGACAAGAGATTCCAGCGTTGGCTACTAGGAGACGCTCTCATCCAGCTAGAACGGTCCATTCTATGGTGGATGATGAGTTACGAGTCTCCACCCACAAGAGCATCATCAAGACCCTGGGACGCCAGTACACCGACGCAACGCAATTCTTCGTAGAGCTCGTGGTCAATTCCTGGATGTGGGGCGAAGCGAGCAAGGTCGAAATCAGGATTCCCGAGAGTGGGTCCACCATCGAGTATGAGGAATGGGGGAATGGCATGGACCTCACTGGGTTGCGAGAATTCCTCACTAAGGGGAAGTTGACCGACGAGGGTTTCTCGCCCAAGTACAAGCGTCCCATACGAGAATCGTACGGTATGGGCAGTCTCGCTTGGCTGACCGTCGGTAAGGATTTGGAGCTTCAAGTCCACAGGGGCCGGTTCGATCGCACGATTACTCTTACGGAGAACCTCATCGATAAACACTGGGACGCTACAGACCAATCAACGTGGAGACCACTCCGACTCATTCAAGCCCCGCTAGATCATGATGGTTTGAGAATTCGGATACGCTCACTCACCAAGAGACCGGATCCCGTAGATGTCAGGAGAGCTCTACTAGCCCGGGCCAATGTTCTCGCTCTCCGTGGCTACGGACCATTCGAAGTCTCGGTCAACGGAGAACAGGTGAAACCTGAGGAATTGAGAGGCTCGACACTACTCCCGGTCAGCATCGCAACGGAATACGGAAAAATAACAGGGGAGATCATGATAATGCCGATATCGAAGGTCAGAGCTGGAATATCCGAGGCAGGACTAAGCGTCCAGCAGAAACACATTACTTGTCTCCAGCACCAGTTCTTCGGTTTAGACCAGTACCGGACTCACGGCTTGTCGCGCATCCAGGGATGGGTCAACGCTGACTTCCTTCGACGCCTGCCAGGTGGGAACGACTTTGAGCATGACAGCAGCCAGTGGCGCGTTTTCGAGAAAGCAATGCGAGGCTTCGTGAAAAACAGGGTCTACAAGTTTCTGAAACAGACAGCCAGCAGAAGGGAGCTAAGAAGCATCCAGTATCTAAATCGAGAGATTGCCGAGCGGCTTCGTCGAAGTCTTCGAAGAAACGTTCAGATCCTCTCCAAGGCAATGCTGAATCCAAGAATAGCTCCAAAGATCAACATGGTGCCCGGCAAGACTAGGAAGGAGATCGTTCTCGGAGAAAGGAAGCACAGGAAGGGAAAGAAGCGTAATCGGGAAGCTACTCGGAGTGTTATTCATCTCAAGGATCAGATTCTCGCATTCGACGTTGCGCATGGTGGAGACCGCGGCCAGGCATATGTTGAGACTGACAAAAGCGGTGTACGGACTGTCTTTGTGAACATGGATCATCCCATGTGGTACGTTGAAGCAGGCATGACTCCTACGAAACTCCGCTATTGCATCAGACAGATACTTGAGAGATCTATTGCGGAGGAAATTCTCCCTGTGAGCCCTTCTACTCCTGAGGAGACGTTCTCCACGCTGGACGCGTTATACAATGATGCCCTAGCATAGAACGAAGACCAATCAACGTAGCCAGGTTCGAGGGTAGTCAATATATCCAAAGACTCGAAGACTGAGAGAATGAAGGACGGAACATGTTCTCTGACGGCCGGACCAGGAACCGAACCCGGTTCACGCATCATGACACCTTTGATTCCGAGGTTTCCAAAAAAAGGGGGTTTGGATTGAGGTAGAGCCAAAAATCTCCTAGGCTCCTGTGAAGGGAACCACCAACACTCGGAGACAGGTTGTTGTTGACGAGAGGCTGCCTGAGCCTATCACATGGACGCTGACGGTTGTTGGGCTGCTCCATCCTGCTGAGATCGTGTTGCTGCCGCTGAGCCCTGGAGCCGCGACGACTATTGTTGCTGCCGGAGTAATTCCCGTTCCCTGGTAGGATAGGGTCAATAGGAGCGATGAAGCTCTACGGAAAAATGGGATTTAAGCCTAGGGCCCAGTTTCTTTGGAAGAGACTTGATTCATAGCTATTGAGCCGGTGTAGTCTG
>DASPWY010000172.1:0-3137 GCA_035637575.1 Bathyarchaeia archaeon | reverse complement strand
ACCGTTTACCTGTCCTACCTGAGCTCCTGCTGTGTCTATGAGGATGATTCCTCGCTCAATCATTTCCTTTATTTTTTCGTCTAGAAGATTGGAGCGGTAGACTTTCTCGTCGAGAGCTTTCTTGATGTGAACATCTTTGACGATTTTTGCTCCGTCTTGTGTTGCGTAGAAATTTGCCTCTCTCACTAGGTCGGCGATCTCGGGGAACTTAGTCGACAACTTTGTCTGGTCTTCAGCTAAACGAGACCCGTATTCCACAACCTTCGCCAGGGCCGGCGCTTCGAGGTGGTTGAGTCCCTCTCGCTCACACAGAGAATGAACAAAGCTGCCGTATGTATTCTGGTTCTGGTCGTTCCTTTCGATCGAATCATCAAAATGAGCTTTGACCTTGAACAGGATCCCAAAGTCAGGGTCCTGTGTGTATAGCGCTTGGTAGATTTCATGGTCTCCGACAAGTATCACCTTCACGTTCAACGGTATTGGCTGAGGGACGAGAGTCTTAGTGCTGGCAACTCCAAGCCTTTGTCCCGTCTCCTCAATCAGGATGCTTCCGCTCTGCAGAACTCTCTTCAAGCCATCGTAGGAAAACTGATTCTTGAGAAGCTCAATGGCTCCGAGGATTAGGTAGCCTCCATTGGCCCGGTGGAGCGAGCCTCCCTTGATGAGGGTGAAATCTGTTGTGAGGGCTCCAAATCGTGATTCGTTCTCAAACTTGCCCAGCAGATTAGTTACCGTAGGATTGTCTTCTGATATCACTGGAGCTCCTTTCAACTCTGAATTATCCACGATGACGTTGACATCATACCTTCGAAATAGGAAATCAGGCAGACCCTTCTCCATTGGACTCTGTTGCTCAGCGTCTGGCTTCTCTTCCGTCCCCCCTGGAGTGAAGAGTTCCGTATTCTCCATGATATCATCTCTAAGCTCGTTGAGATGTTGAACGACAGCTGGCAGACCTTCGTAACGGGAGACGAGATTGGTCATGAGACCGCCGATGGCGTAGCGCACCGAATCATCCCTGAGCTTCTTCAGCTCCTCCAGCGTTCTGGTATCAAGATCGTTGACCTCTTTCCCTGCTTTGTCAAGCGCCGCTCTGACGGTGTCTCTACTCTGATCGTATTTCTTCTTCATGCGGGCTGGAAGAGAATCGAATTCTTCCTGACTTACCGTCTTACCATCAACGACGGGGATTATTGTGATACCCAGCTGGGTCATCCGCACAGTGTAGCCGTGGACCTCCGCTTGTTTGTTTAGATCGCTGAGAATCTTATTACGTTCGGCGACCGCTTTCTTCGTGATGGTATTCCCTCTCGAGACGAACTCTTCGTTCTGGAGTGCAGCGGGAACCGCGCGCTTTGCCTGATCGACAAGATTCTTCATGTCTTTCTGGAAGACCTTGGCTCTACCGGAAGGAAGCTTCAACGTCTTTGGCTCGTATGGGTTCTGAAAGTTGTTCACGTAGACCCAGTCAGGAGGAACAGGCCGGGTCTTTGCAATATTTTCCAAGAAGCTTCGGGCGGCAGGCCTCTTCCCTGTAATCGGCGGACCCGCAACGTAAACGTTGAAGCCTTTTCCCTTCATTTCGACTCCGAACTTCAGCGCCTTCAGAGCACGGTCTTGTCCAATGATACCGTCTACAGGACCGAGTTCTGCACTTGTCTCACATCCGACCTGGTCGGGCGGACACTCCAACCTCAGTTTTTCGGGAGAGAGTTCGCTGACAGTCATTGATTACTCGAAACGGGAATGGTTCTGTTAAGTCTTCGTTTGAAGATTTTCAGGTTCCAGAGTCGGGATAAGAAACTCGTTTCTACTCAGCGAGAAATATCCGGTAGTCGGACCGGGATTTCTAGTTTGACCCCAGGTCTACTGGTTTGATGCTGTCGAAGTCTATGTTCGTTGTCGGTACAGGTAGTTCGAAGGTTTCTGGAAGGTCGCCCTTTCCTAGGCACTTGAACTCCCTATTGTGGCATTTGGGGCATTTGAGATCGAAGCGGATCGAACCTTGTTCGGCTCTTTCCTCACGAGGGATTCTATATCCGCATCCTGGCCGAGTGCACTCGAAAATGTAAGTAGCGTCACTATTTTGTTGACGAGGCGTTCTCGAAGTGGTCTTTCTCGTGGCCCTTGAAGGGGCTTTCGTATGGTCGATTCCCCGCTTCGTTTTCACTTTCCCTGTAGAATTCTTCGATTTCGTCGGTGGCTTTGCGGCGTGACCCTTTTTTCCAGTTATTGCCATGAACGTTATTCAAGCATTCTCAGAGTCTGAACTTTCAGAGTAGTGTTACCCACACTGCCAGTACAACAGAAAAGCAGCAACCGTTCCTAGGGCATTTTCATCTAATCAGGAGACTAAGGCTGAGGGCGTAGTGATTCGAACTCGGCGTGATAGACCTCTTTCCCGGAGATGAGGAGATCGAATCTGGAGTGCAACTTCTCAAGGTCGGGATTCTTAGCCACATGAGAATGAACGTCCTTCATGTGGGAAGCATCCTTGAACTTGGCGATCTCGATCCAGAGTTCTTCATCGCTGGCAAGCTCAACGGCAGACGGGAGGCTAGCCCCACCAAACTTGGCTGTCATGTCTTTCGGACGAAGAAGCTCGTCGGACAAGCACCCGGCATCCTCGAACAGCTTCATGATCGGCCTGAGCGCCTGCACAAAGGCCTCTGCCTTTCTTCTCGGAACTCGGTACAAGAAAACAGAACAGTAGGCCATAGCACTGACCCACTCCCTGACCTGACGGGCTTTATTTAGACCCCACCTACTTTGTATCAGACAAATAGAAGAACCCTTACTAGGCGTCGAGTTCTCCTCTTAGCCATGGAAAAGGGACCGTCCCAACGGGCTGAAGGATTCACAGAATCCGTCATTCGGGAAATGACCAGGCTATGCCAAGCTTACAACGCGATAAACCTGGCACAGGGATTTCCCGACTTTGATCCTCCCGACAGAGTGAAGAGCGCGGCTTCGCGAGCTATCCGACAAGGCTACAATCAATACTCAACCACTCACGGGGTCCCCCGCCTCAGACAAGCCATCGCGCACAAGATGTCAACTTACAATCATGTCCCGTGCAATGCGGATGACAATGTTACCGTAACATGCGGAACCACCGAGGGCATGATCGCATCTCT
>DASPWY010000171.1:0-4009 GCA_035637575.1 Bathyarchaeia archaeon | reverse complement strand
ACGATCTCCCTAAACGTGATGGCTCCCCAGTTCTCCATCGCTCCAGCGGCAAACTCCGGGACCGCGATAAGATGCAGCTTGGGAAGGTTGTACTTCGAACCAAAATAGGACTCGAAGAATTTGACCGAATCTCTGGCGACGTCTAGAGGATACTTCGCGCCAGAACTCTTGCCAGGTACGGTAGCTACTATGTAGTCGACTCCGTTGAACCTCTCTTTCACTTCTTCAAACTTGCCGATTCCCAAGTACAGGAGGTAGGTGGACATTCGAGGGGTCTTTGGAAACTCGACAGTCTTCTTTGGACCCTCCACCATCACCGACATGGGCGGCATGTTGGAAATTACGGAGGTGTCGCCGTCTGTTCTGACTGTAAGCTTGAAGTCAGCCTTGTAAGCGGGGTGATCCAGACATGGCAAGAGACGCCTGGCCGAGACGGCCTCGAATTGTGTCGAGGCCACGTAGCCGCCGTCATACGCTGCCTTGTACAGACCTACGAGCTTGTCAGAGATAGAGCCTCGGTATTTGATGCCGAGTTCTCCCGCGAACTTCCCGGTCCTAACTGTGAAGTCTTCTCCTTCTAGCTTGTACTTGACGGGCCTCCCGTTCGCATCAACTTCGAGGATTTCGAGCTCGACAGAATTCAGCTTGACATCAGTTTCAGATTCGAGTTTAATCTTGACCTTCCCATCAAAACGCAGGTTCCGAAAGTCTACATCGAGGAACAGGTCGTAGGATTCGATCTGCAAATCGGTCTCTGCCATCCGGAGTCGGGTAAAAGAGTTGCTTCCTATACTACTTGCGGAATCTCTTGCAATCGCAGCGATAGCCGAAGCTGGAATAGGAACATTTTGGAGAATGAATACTCTTAGCATGTCCGCAATTTGTGCAGTATTCTTGACCTCCAACCTGGCTCAGAACCGGCTGACCTGTTGGGCAGACTTTGTGCACCATCCGGTCTTCGAACTTGTTTCGGGCTGCTCTTTTTCTGACGACAGTGACTTCATCTTGTGGCAATCTGATGGGCTTGCCGCATCTGGGACAGATGTTACTACTCATTCGAGACCTCGCTCTTCCCCGTGAATGATGGCTCGTTCCCCCAATTTGTCAGGATCAGAACCAAACCTCTATCCCGTCTGATGCAAGAATCTTGGCGAGTACCGTAGCATAATCTTTTGTCAGTCGAATCTGGGGGGTTCTGCAGAAGAGACCGTTGCACAGGATCATTGTCGATGAGAGAGAGCGACCATCAGGAGTCCCGGATGAACTGCGATCTCTAGGCGCATTCATCGAGTTTCGAGTACTTGACGTCGCCGACTACGTGGTTGGTTCTTATGCCGTCGAGCGAAAGTCGGTGAGAGACTTCGTCTCATCACTCTATAGTGGGAGACTATTCGATCAGGCTCACCGGATGGGAGAAGCATATGGGACCAGTATGCTCGTGGTTGAAGGCGACCTCTGGGAAGAGTTGAGACGCGTTCGGAACTCACGCTCATTATGGGGAGCGCTCATATCATCGGTTCTCGACTTCGGCCTCAACATGTTCTTCACACCGGACGGAAAACAAACCGCCCAGTTCCTATTCACGCTTGGAAAAGGAGGACGACACACAAAGGGCTCGGGTGGACCTCCAATAGTCGTCCGAAAACCAAGAAGTCAAGACCTGAAGCGACTCCAACTATCGGTCCTCAGCTCACTTCCTGGGATAGGTCCACGGATGGCAGGACAATTACTCGGATATTTCGGCTCGCTGCGGAAAGTCTTCTCAGCATCAATGACCGAGATAGCCGTGGGCGCGGGACTGGGAAGAAGCCGAGCTCTTGCCGTTACTAAGCTGCTGGACTCTCGTTACAAGGCTTCAAGAACAGTAACCTCCCAAGCAAGTCTCAGCCAAGAGTGACACCCATGGGTCTTGTCTTGAAAGACTGTGATTGGATAGTCACCCAGGACCCGCAACGACGCGTCTTGGCAAACGCATCTGTCCGAATAACTGACGGAAGAATTGAACAGGTTGGCAGAGTCAACGCCGCTTCTAAGGATGAGGTAATTGATTGCAGACGGAAGGTGCTCATCCCCGGTCTCATCAACACCCATACGCACCTCTCGATGACTCTCTTTCGCGGCTATGCGGACGATCTAGAGTTGCGAGACTGGCTGGAGAAGAAGATCTGGCCTCTAGAAAGTCGTCTTACTGGAGACATGTGCTATCAGGGAGCCCTCCTTGGCAGCCTAGAGATGACACGGACTGGGACGACATGTTTTGTCGACATGTATTTTCACATGGAAGACGTTGCAAGAGCCGTCGATGAGGCGGGCCTAAGAGCAATCCTCTCGCCGGGCATGATTGACAAGCCCGACAAGGCAGGCACCGAACATGAGCGAAGGACAACACTCAAGTTCCTAGAGTACATTCACCAACTACACAATCCGCTGCTCGACTTCGCCGTTGGTCCTCACGCCCCATATACCTGTGGCCCAGAGACACTTCTGTGGGCGAGAGACCTCGCTGAGAAAGAAGACTCTCTAGTCAATATTCACATCGCAGAAACTCGAGGAGAGCAGGCTCAATTCGAGAAAGACGGAAAGGGCCGGGTTGCAGAATACCTGGACAAGATTGGCTTCCTTAACAATCGAGTCCTGGCCGCCCACGCCGTCTGGCTGACCAAGAGCGAAGTCAGATTGTTCGGCAAGAAAGGTGTCAGGGTATCTCACTCTCCAGTCTCGAACATGAAGCTAGCAAGTGGGGGCACGGCCCCCGTCCCGGAGATGTGGGACGCAGGCGTTCCCGTCGGGCTTGGCACAGATGGACCCGCCAGCAACAACAGCCTAGACATGTTTGATACCATGAAGACAACTGCTCTCGTCCACAAGAATGCCAGGTGGGACCCCACAATCATGAACGCTCAGCGGGTCCTGGACATGGCGACCCTCGACGGCGCACGTTGTATCGGACTCGAGAAGGAGGTGGGAAGCGTTGAGATCGGGAAGCGTGCAGATATCGTCCTCGTCGATCTGCGAGATCCGAACCTGATCCCAATCCATCGAAAAGAGACAGTCGTCTCGGACCTAGTTTACTCAGCAAACGGTCAGAACGTTGACACCACGATCGTAGACGGGGAGCCATTGATGATCAACCGAAGATTTCAGAAACTGGATAAAGACAAGATCGGTTCGGAAGTGAGGTCCTCAATTGCCCAACTTATCCCTCAGTGACGCCTCTTCGATGACCAGTCTACCCCTATCCCCGTGCCACTCCTTCGTACTCTTTTCGATCTCTATTCTCTTCGAGAAATGAGGCGCGTCAAGAACAAAGCTCTCGTACTCTCCACCCTCACCGGTCAGATGTATACCGTGGATCTTTGACAATCCTTCAAGCTTCGACCATTCTGTTTCTGTGAGTTCTCGACCCAGCCATGATTCGTCTAGGCCCTTGGCGGCGACGGCTGTGAGGATGATTCGGAAGCCGGACTTTTTGAAGTCCTCGACCAGCAATTTCGGACTCTTATGCCAGAGCGGGGCGTAGGATTTCAACCCGACTGCATCGCACATGTTGTCGAATCGAGTCTTCTGATAATCGCTCGCGACCGCACCAGTGACGAGTCCGAAAATCTCGCGTGTAGATTTCATCTTAGCCAAAGCTTGCTGAAGATCGGTCATCTCGTCCTTGCGAGTCATTTCCACAACTTCGTGAAACAATCCCATAGACTGGGCTTGAAGACGCGTCCACCCTACATTTGGGTGGTGAAACATGAGGGAGTCAGCCGAGCAGGGCTTCACTGTGACGAGGCTAACGTCCCAACCTTGATGCATAGCGATCCATGTCGCGTACGCGCTGTCTTTTCCACCGCTGAAGGAGACGGCGACTCGAAGCGTCATTTCGATTCTTGCATGGTGAAGCGGTCCTTGTTTTCGAACTGTTTATCGTATAATTGCTGCAGTCGTTGCAGTGTGCCAGCATCTTCTGGACTTTTATCATCTCTAAATCGTGATATTCGAGCAAATCTCAGTGCGA
>DASPWY010000170.1:0-5849 GCA_035637575.1 Bathyarchaeia archaeon | reverse complement strand
TCCGTGGATTTCCAGGCGAAGGTTCCGCCGCAGAGGCCGCCTATGACGCAGAAGACGTTCTCCGAAGATCCATAGAAGTTGCCTGCTGGGTCGGCTCTTATTGCCGGCTCGCCTTCAGTGTTCTGGCATGTGCCATCGCCGTTTGGACAAGTGACTCCGACGCTAAAGCCATGTCTGAATGGGTTGCCTGCGAGCTCATAGTTGGTGAATGTTGGAGTGGCGGGGCTGGCGGCATTGGCAGGATGGAAAACTGTACCGACTATTGCCGCGGTGCTGGTTAGCATTAGAATTGAGAGCAAGATTGTCGTAGCTTTCTTCGATAGTTCGAGAATAGGTTTCATCGAATCCCAGCGCGGTCGATGGAAAGATAATCATTGTTCCGCGCGGCGATAATTTCGAAATTCGAAAATTTCGAAACTCGATATATCAGAAGTATACCCTTTGATATACGCTAGGGGATGCACACGACAGTGCAGTCCGCTTCGAGTAGCAGCCCTACAACTATGCCTACAGCTAATCCCACAATAACTCCGACTACCAATCCTATCAGAAGGGTTTTCAAGATCAACAAATCAGATCCTTATCGAGAAAAATAGGGAGAAGATGGGTCCTTAACAATTCCCCATCTTTTCTAGGGTGTTACTGATGCGCTAGGGAATTTCAGGAACCACAAGTGGGCCAGTTTGCTCTGTGGCATCCGGAAGTCTACGTTGAAAGCTGTGGTCGATGACGCTTTGGCGTGGACGCCGAAGAGGATCAGACGGAACGTGTTGCCTGCACTGTCTTTGACGACGAGGTGTAGCACCATTTTGTCGCTGTGGTAGGTGATTATTCCATGGCCGCTAACCACGGTGTATGTGTTAGAACTTGCCTCTCCTGAGGTGAGGGTCAATGTTCCGCCGGTGAAGTTGAGCATTCCTCGTCCAGGGTTGCTTTTGACGACTTTTGCGCTGAGGCTGATGGTCGCACTTTGAGTTATGGTCTTATTGCCGATCTTGTAGGCTGTTCCTGATCCACTTATTGTCAGGGTCGTGCCGGTTGCGAGCGGTGGTACGGGCTGATGGCCGGGTGTTGGATGCGATGGAGGTACTCCGGTTGGAGGTGCTCCGTAGACCGGGACTACAATCGCAAGTGCGAGTACTAGCGCCATCACTGTTCCGAACAGTGCCATTCTTCGCATTTTTCTTCCCTCTGCAATAGCCTATTCGGGGGTATAACCCAATAGATTTGAACACGGTTCGAATAAACCAGAACATCGAAGGGAATAGTCTGATATCACTTGAATAATCGTGTGCTCGCTCGTGTGGACTCCTTGGGTTATCTAATTCGCATGGTTCGTGTACTAGGTGCTGAATGATCGGTTGTATATGAAGCGATTTGAATAGCGCGACGAGCATGACCTTGTGGCAGGTGGTGTGGAGATGATCCATCAACTCAGGATCTACGAAATTTTCGAGCGCAACAAGGCTGCGTTTCATGACCGATTTCGCAACCACGCGGCGCGGATTATGAGGTCCTACGGCTTTGACATCATCGCAATGTGGGAATCAAAAACGAATGACCGCACAGAGTTCGTATATCTATTGGTGTGGCCCGATGAGCAGACGATGCTTCGAGCTTGGGGACAGTTTAGGGCCGATGAAGAATGGAAGAAGATCAAGAAGCTTACGAATACTCAGCACGGTGACCTAGTCGGGGTCATCGAGGAACGGACGCTAGTCCCCACAAACTATAGTCCATCTATTCGTCGAACGAAACTCGACAACAAGTAATTCAGACCAACAAACTTCATTCCGCTTCGATGATATGAGATGAACCGGGATGATCACTTCTGCCAGAGCGGCTTTACGTCCTTGATGCGGGAGGCAAGTGCCAAGCCCAGCAAGCTCAACAGCACTGCAGCAAATAGGGCGTAGCGGAACCCGGTCACTACGCCTTCCAAAGCGGCGTACGACCCGACGCCGGCAGCGGCAGGAGGATCAAAAGCTCCGGCGATCGTCAAGAGTACAGCCAAGCCGAGCGGAAAGCCTATGCGGAAAGATGTGCTGACTACTCCGGAAGCGAGGCCCTCTTCACCCGGCTTCGTTCCGGCAACTGCTGCGAGGTTGACGGCGGGGAACCCAATGCTCGCGCCGAGGGTCCAGACTATCATGCCGGGTAGTATCAGAAAATAGCTCCCTTGTGCTGATATCACGGTAAGAAGGGCAATCCCCACCGTCGCAAGACTTGTTGACATGAGAAGGGTACGTCTAGCACCGAGTCGATTCATGATTCGGGAGGCACCCCAGCCGCCTACAAGGAAGAAGATTACTGCGCTAGGAAGGGTTCCGAGACCCGCGTAGAGGGGTGAGTAGCCAAGGATGTTCTGGAGGTAGATCGTGATTATGAACGAGACTCCTCCTACAGTCGAAGTGAGGACGAGGGCAAGCGTGTTCGCCGTGAGTACGGACCCGCGCTTGAGGAATGCTGGCGGTACCAACGGCGATTTAGATCGTGATTCAATGGCAAGAAATGATGCGAGCACGAGCACCGATAGGCCCAGCGGGACGATTGTATCTAATGAGTCGAAGCCCGAGGTCGCCGCGTTGGTCAGTCCGAATACTAGGAGGATCGTTCCAAGGGTCACGGTTATGGCGCCGGGCACATCGAGACGTTGATTCTTGAGCGAGCCCTCGGTTTCTGGGAGAAATCTCTGGCTAAGAAGAGCCGCCGCAATACCAATTGGAACATTGACGAACATTACTGAACGCCATCCAAAAGCAACTGTCAGCGCTCCTCCCGCAACGGCCCCGGTTGCGAATCCAGCCGAGAGCACGGCTACTAGAACCCCGAGCGCCTTGTTTCTCTGGGGGCCTTCGGGAAATATTCGAATGAAAATCGCGAAGGCCGTAACCGTTGACATTGCGGCTCCGATTCCTTGCAATGCCCTGAAGACGATTAGTATCAAGAGGGATGGGGCCAGACCGCCCGCCATCGAAGCGATGGTGAACAGGACGATTCCTGAGATGAAGATTTTCTTCTGACCGTAGACATCGCCTGCTCTTCCCATTAGCATCAGAAAGCCGGCGAGGGTTAGCCCGTAGGCACCTATTACCCATTGAAGGTCAGCGTATGTAGCCAGGAACTGGGTCCGAATAGTAGGTAGAGCCACTTGAACGATGGAGAAATCGATAATGTCGAGGAAAGATGCCATGATGATTAGGGCGAAAATTAGTTGGACATGCTGAACGGTGTTCCCAGCATTTTCAGTTACTTGTTCCAAGGTCTAAAACTCCTACCACGAAAAAGCCGTATTTGCTGACCGAGTTTTAGGGATTTCAGTCATATTCATCACTTGTTCTTTGGTTTTTTTCCTCGACTTGTGGACGCGGAACGCTGAGATGAGTTACGTTGGAGAGTTAGTCAACACTAATCCATGGGGTCGACGCTCTGACAGCCTAAGTGCTCGACGAGTCGAAGCAATATTTGTGAAGAATTGTACGAGAGAAGGATCGTCTATGTGCCGGTAGAGCCCGAGCCCTTGCCGAAGAAGCTCTTCGGCCCGGGTCTCAGAAGATAGACTGGGAGGATTATTCCTGCAAGGGTCCTGATGGTGCCGCCGATCTGACCCACGTTGCCGCCGTAGATGATCTCAGCTATTCCGAGTCCTATCGAGACGATGTAGATTATGATGCCTCGCCATCCATGCCCATTTTACCCCTGTAAAGAATCCGCCGCCGAGAGCGAGGCCAAGGATTCCGAATATGATGACTATGTAGGCGAGGGCAACGGGTCCTGAGGCCATTCCCGAAAGAACCGAGGCTCCTCCGAAGAGTGAGAGTAGACCTCCCGCCGCGGCAACGATTGCTATTATTGTGACTCCGAGGGGTCTCTTGGGCTTTGACTGGGTCGATGTCATGATTATTGGTTAGAATTTTGAGTTGATAAGACTAAGGGTTCTCTGAGACTATGTGCTGAGGATTGAAACAGACTTTTGGTTCATTATCGCTTCCAGAGGCTGCGCGGCAGGTTGGGCATGAGGCTGTTCGGGTTTCTGCCTGTAGCACCGACTGGGTGGTAGGTCGGGGGTTCGAATCTTGAGGCGTAAGTTGCGAGGGCGAATGCCCAGAGTCGATCGTCATGTGTGCCGGCGGGGTGTGAGAATTGCAGCTGGCCTGTTTTTGATAGTTGGAATCGTTCTGCGCTCATCTCGCTTATCAGTTCGGGGTCTCGTCGGAAATGTAGATGGCCGTCCTGCATCTTCCGTTTGAAATAGTCCATTATCTCCTGCTTCTTCTGCAGCGAGAGAAAGACTCCTTGCACGTTCTTCAATCCTGACCTTTGCGCGTCTTGAGCGAAGAACCCGCCGAGACCAGTCTCATCAATGTAGATTCGGGAGACGGTATGCAGCCTCTGGTTCAAGAGATTCAGGTATCCCGTCACCACGGAGAAAAATGTGCCCGGCGGGAATGCTATTTCTTGTACTAGGTATACGTCCTGGCCAATCTTCTCTACAACCGCGACCGCTGACGGGTCAATCTTCAGACCGGGATCGTTGCCTACGAAGAAGTTCCCGGTTCTATTCAATCGGCCGCTGATCACGTCATCCTTGGTGAACGTCTCCGGTCCATCGGTTACACAACTCTCGATGAGATCAAGAGGCAAGTATGCGTCCTCATCGTCAGCGAAATCTGCCTCCATCTCCCGCTTCCACCGTCCCGGGTCCGTCTGATACTGTCTGCGAATCTTTTCCAGAAACTCTGGATCGATGGGACCGTTAGGCTTCAACGCGTCTTTGTAGCTTACGTGGTGGCGTGAGAAATCTCCGAACTGTTGATCGTCTGTCGCTATGTTGTAGAACAGAGTGCCCTTGGACCCGGGAGTGCTCGTTCCATAGAAGCTCCCATTTGTAGTGCTTAATGCGAAGATGATCGCATCATACAACTCCTTGTCATGCTCAATGTACGCGAACTCGTCCAGCACGACCACGTTCAGAGTCTCACCTCGGATCGTGTCGGGATTGTTAGGAAGAGCCTCTATCACGGACCCGTTCCGGAAGGCGAGCCTCCCCTTCCTCGGCGGACCCTCGAGCACGTCCTGTCCCAGCCTTGACAAGAGTCTGGAGATCTTGTCTACCATCTTCAGGCTCTGCCGCTTGCTCGGAGCAACAATCGCCGCTCTGAACCCTTTACGCGTCAGAGCGTTGAAGAGGACCGCGACCGCCATCGCGAGGCTCTTGCCGCTCTGCCTCGACCAACGAGCAAGGATGAACTGGCTTTTGTCCCGTAGAAGCTTCTCTTGATAGACTGTGGCTTGGAAGCCTAAATGTTTGAAAAACTCGACCACGTCAGTTTCATCGATTAACGGTCGGTTGCTAGCTTCGTCCCGTTCTCTCTCACTCTGAAAGTTATCATAGTATCGATTGATCTTCTTTCCAGGCGATGCTATCATCTGTGCCTCAACCTCTATAGGGTCACTCTTCGATCACTAACGCCGCTCGATGCATCGACCGACGCAGCATTCTTTCTCGGAATCCGCCCTGCGGCTTCCAACTCCTTGAGCCGCCTCTCCCATTCCTGGTACTGCTTGTCCCGCAAGACTGTGTTCAATACTTGGGCCGTGTTCGTATGCAGCTGGGTCCATTTTTCGCGGGTTCTTGGATCAAGCTTCTGATTCATCATCATCTCACGAGACATTGCAAGGCTCTGCTCAAGCTGGTCGATTATCTGGGACCGAAGCTCGTTCTCGTCCCTCTCGGTCCCTTCCACTACGCTTGGTCACCCTTGTCAGCTATTTTCTTGGAGAGTCGTTCTTCTGCTTCCTGTGCTTCTCTTCTGAGACCTCGTCGCGGTCTGGGATTCAGCGCTTCT
>DASPWY010000169.1:0-4091 GCA_035637575.1 Bathyarchaeia archaeon | reverse complement strand
AACATTCCCTTACAGATCGACTTGAAACTTGCAGTCGAAGACTCTCCCAACAGCGGAGGCGTCGTAGCCGACGTCATTCGGGCGGTCAAGATTGGGCTTGACAGAGGAATCGGCGGACCCCTAACAAGCATCTCCTCGTACGGTTTCAAGTATCCCCCGGTAAAGATTCCTGATGGTCAAGCTTCGCAATGGGTTGAAGAATACATTCAGGGGAAGAGAGACCGCTAGGTAGCTGTACGCCCAGCCTTTCTAGACGGCGCCGTCGGAGCCGCCTCCATCCAGTCCACCTTCAAGGGTCCTCTCGACTTCCACTCCTCATAGTGCTCCATAATTCCTGTAAACAATAACGGAAGCCCGATGGTCGCGTCCAAGTGGACAGTGCACTGCTCAGCATTGGGGTCAAGCTTTCCCCACGACTGACTTTCAGGAAGCTCGCAGCCCGACAATCCTCCAAACTTCGGATCATCTGTCGTGACTTGCATAGCGTAGCTGTGAGGGGGAACGGCCCAGCCAGAAATCTCGGCCATCGGCACGACCTGTTGAATGTAATTCTTGGGGGTGCCGCCTCCGATGAATATCACGCCTGACTTCGGGAACTGCCTTTTGAGATCCATGATCTCAATATTGTCCATCAACGCGTCGTAAACGGCGGGTGGAGCGTTCTTCTTGAGCTTCTCATTACGGTAGACGGTCAATGCCATACCGATCGAGCTGTCAGCCAGGGCAGGACAGAAGATAGGGAGTCTCTCCTTTGCAGCGGTTGCGAGGATACCGTAATCGTCTCTTATTCGTTCACCCATCATCTGGAATAATTCCCTGCTCGAGTAAGACCCAGGCTGAAGGCCATCTGCAAAATTCTCTACGAACTCGTCCGCTTTAGTAAACGTCACATCGTCAGCATAGGTATCGTATACCCGGTCAATCCGCATCTTTCGCAGAGTCGGATCGTCAATGTGGCCGTGAGCCATATAGTGACGACCCCCCAGTGACTCATACAAATCGTGACTCAGGTTTGCCCCGGTGGACACTAGCACGTCTATCGCATGAAAGGCTATCAGGTCTCGAATGATTCTCCTCATTCCGCCAGCTATCATCGCTCCTGAGAGTCCGAAGAAGATGAGGGGTCTCTCGGGATCATTCAACATCTTGAGCCAAATCTTGAAACAACGGCCCAGGTTCCGGCTCTGAAAGGAAGTAGCGTTGAATGCTTCCAACGCTTCGCTAACACTTCGGACCTTCGCAACATCATAATGTTGCACGGGATGTTTGAAAGCGTCGCCCCTAGGCGAAAAGCGAATACTCGACGTTGTTTGCGGAGAATATTCTTTCGAGTGAGAATTGGAATTTCTGTTTGGTCTCATCTTGTAGTACTTGGATCCGAAAAGTTGTTTCTATTTCTATTAAAAACTACCCTTCCAACTAGTTTCTGCTTCTGCGCGCAAACAAAAGTCCCTCGTCGAGAGGTTCAACCTTCTAGCAGTCCGAGTTCGCTCATCAATCTCTTGTAATGTGAATTGATAATTTCCCAGATCTTGTCTCTGATAACTCCAGTCGCTGTTTCGCGTTCGAACGTTAGCTCCAGGGCTTGCTCTGGAAGCTTGAAGCTTGAAATCCTTACCTCAGGTAGGTTCGCCTTCGATAGATCCTCGTTTATCGAGTGCTCTAGATCCTTCAAGCGCGCTGGGGTCTGCAAGCTTGGCTACAGCCGAAGAAACTCTTCTGGACTTCGATATCTTTCGATTGTAACTGAGAGACGCTCTCCTCAGGATTGGCTTGATCCTTACTCACGAGATGCGGTCCGAGACTCTATCTCTTGCTTCAGGTCCAAGAATGCTCGATTGACCTCGTCGACGGATGCCTCATCCTCAAGCGTTGTCACATCACCGATAGGCTTCCCAGCTACCACAGCCTGCACGACCCGACGCATTATCTTGGCACTACGAGTCTTTGGAAGCTTCGAGACGAAGAATATCTGTTTCAGGGACGCAATAGGTCCCACCTTTTCCCTCACCCAATCGTTAAGCTCGCGGTTAAGTTGCTCACTCGGAGCCTGACCAGCCCTCAATATTACAAATGCGACAGGCACCTCGCCCTTCAATTCGTCCGGCACGGCTACTGCAGCGGCCTCCGCAACAGCATGATGCTGGATCAGGGCAGATTCCAGCTCGTATGTGCCCAACCTGTGACCGGCCACTTTGATCACCTCGTCGGCTCTTCCTAGGATCCAAAAGTAACCGTCATCGTCCCTCACCGCATAGTCGCCCGGATAGAAGCTGCCAGGGAACTTGATCCAATATACCTCCCTGTATCGATCGGGATCATTGTGAATCGTTAGAGGCATTCCTGGCCAAGGATTTCTAATCACAAGGTATCCTCTCTCCAGCGATTTCTGTCCCTTACCGTCATCGTCGACGACATCAGCGTCGATTCCGAGAATAGCCAGTCCGTTCGTCCCGGGTTTCATAGGCACCATGTAAAGCCCAGGAGTGTGGCTTACGAGAATGCCGCCTGTCTCTGTCATCCACCATGTGCTGCCAAAAGGAATCTTGTCTCTTCCGACGTGGCGGTGCATCCAGCGGAATGCTTCCGGATTGATTGGCTCCCCGACAGAGTGCATGAGTCGGACTGAACTAGTGTTGTGTTTGCCGACCCATTCTTCGCCGTTCTTCATGAAGCTACGGATTGCGGTTGGCGAGGTGTAGAGAATGTTCACGCCGTGTCTCTCTAGGATCGAGACCCATCTATCGGGGGCAGGATATTCCAATGCTCCCTCGTACATCAACCCGGTCATTACTTCCATCAGTGGGCCGAAGACGATGTAGGAGTGCCCTGTCACCCAGCCGATGTCGGCTGTACACCAGTAGACATCGTCGTCCCTCGCATCGAAGACCCACCTCATGGTCGCGTGTAGCAGGGTCAGGTATCCACCAGTATCGTGGACTTGGCCTTTAGGGCGGCCGGTTGTCCCAGAAGTGTGGAGTATGTAGAGGGGGTCTTCGGATTTGACGGGCTCAGGCTCAACGTACACTGTCTCGGGCGTTTCTCGAAGAATATCATCGAGGAACGCGTCCCGATCTTTGTCCATCGGCACCTCGTTTCCTGTATGTCTGACGACAATGATCTTCCTAACACAGGTGGCTTTCTCCGAGGCCCTGTCTGCGACCTCCTTGAGTTTGACTAGGTTACCCCTCCTTCGGCCAACGTCAGCGGTGACCAGTAGCTTGGCATCCGCGTCGACGAGCCTGTCTGCGAGCGAGTCGGCGCTGAAGCCGGAAAAAATCACTGTAAAACATGCCCCGAGCCTCGCGGCCGCGAGCATGAATATTGGAAACTCGGGAATCATGGGAAGATAGAATCCGATGGTGTCTCCCTTTCTGATCCCATACTTCTCTCGAAGAACGTAGGCGATTCGATTTACGTGGCGATACACATCCTGGTAGGTCAACTTGCGAATTTGTGTTGGTGCTCCGTTCTCAGTCGGCTCTCCCTCCCAGATGATCGCTACCTTGTTCTTTCTCCATGTGTGGATGTGTCTGTCGAGGCAGAGGTATGAAGCGTTCAGTTGTCCGCCCGGAAACCATTTGTAGAATGGAGGATTAGAGTCGTCGAGGATCCTGTCCCATCGTTTGAACCAGTTGAGTTCGGAGGCTACGCCTGCCCAGAACTCCCTGTAGTTTGTGACGGTGCTCTTGTGGATCTTCTGGTAGGCTTCTATCGGTATGAGTGTCCGCTTGTTCTCTGGAACGATCTTTTCGTCGAATGGCAGCGCCCAGTTTACCGACATATGTCGATGGAAGGTTGTCTATTCTAATAGAGGTTCTCGAAGAATGGACAGGCATGTTGATTTGACGAGGAAACGGAAACGATCTGTCTATGGTGATTCGCGCCTTCGTTTCCAGAGCCGCGACGAGTCCTCAGCTAGGTTTTCATGTCGGTGCTCCCACGCTTTGTGTTCTGGCATGTGCTTCTCGCAGAATGTCTTGTGGCAGTATTCACATTCTACATTGAGAGGAGACTCCGTTCCGCATTCCGCGCACTTGATCACTGCCGCACTAGCTCCTGAGCCTTCTAAGGCGCCAGTGCCGTTTAAG
>DASPWY010000168.1:0-2637 GCA_035637575.1 Bathyarchaeia archaeon | reverse complement strand
TGGACACTCTGGAGTCCCCACTAAAACCTTCTTGACAAGAGGAGGCGTCCTTCTACTCTAATATTTTGAGTAGAGGTGGGTGAAACAGTCTTTTGTATCAGACCCGAAATCTCACGGTTTGACGCTGTTGGAAGCTGCTCTTTGGACTGAGAAATATCGGCCCAAGGCTCTGGACGAGATTGTAGATCAGGAAGAGATCGTTTCTCGTCTCAAAGAGTTTGTCAAGAGAGGAGCGATGCCTCACTGCCTCTTCGCCGGACCCCCAGGAACTGGAAAGACGACCGCGGCACTTTGCCTCGCGCATGATCTATTCGGAGAGAGATTCCAAGACGTGTTCTTGGAGCTAAACGCTAGCGATGAGAGAGGGATTGACGTTGTCAGGACGACCGTGAAGGAATTTGCACGTATGGCGTCGCTGAGCCAAGTGCCGTTCAAGATTCTCGTTCTTGATGAAGCCGACAACATGACGAATGACGCACAGGCCGCTCTACGAAGGACGATGGAGAAGTACACTGAGACCTGCCGATTCGTTCTTTGTTGTAACTATTCTGGGAGGATAATCGAGCCCATCCAGTCTAGATGCGCTCTATTCCGTTTCACTCCTCTACCTGAGTCGAAGATTGTTGAACACCTTCACCACATCGCCAAGCAGGAGGGTCTGAAGGTCACCGAGTCGGGTCTCAAGTCAGTTGTCGAAGTCGCCGAGGGAGACCTAAGGAAGGGGATAAACACGCTTCAGGCAGCCGCGTCAATGTCCAAGGGGATTACGGAGGAAGCGGTCTACCAAGTTGTTGGTAGGGCGAAGCCTACTGACGTTCATGAGATGCTTACTCATGCCATGAAGGGCGATTTCATCAAGGCTCGCGAGGAACTCCGACAGCTACTAGTCAAGTACGGATTATCGGGATCCGAGATAGTCCGACAGATTCACTCGGAGATCTTCCGGCTTCCTGTTCCAGAGAAGCAGAGGATCAGCCTTATCGAAGCAGTCGGGGAGATCGACTATCGACTCGTTCAAGGTGGAGACGAAGAGATCCAGCTAAGCGCGTTGCTGGCGAAACTCGCGTCGGATGCGTAGTTTTGGGACATTTGCCATGTCAGTAGAACCTTGGACGATAAAATACAAACCGAGGACGAGCAAGGATGTGGCCGGGAACAAGCCGGCCATCGAGAAACTTCGAGACTGGATCGACTCATGGAGCAAGGGCAGACCCAGCAAAGCAGCAGTACTACTCTACGGCCCAGCCGGTGTTGGCAAGACCTCAGTGACGGAGGCATTGGCCCGAGAACGCGGCTGGGATCTCGTCGAGATCAACGCATCGGATAAGAGAAGCGGGGACATACTCGCCAAGGTTGCTGGGCTGGCATCGACCCAGAGTACATTGTTCAGTAAAGGTAGGCTCATTCTTCTGGATGAGGTAGACGGGATCAACCTCAGAGCTGATCAAGGAGCAGTAGCGACCATCCTACAAATAATCAAAGAGACTCAGTATCCATTGATCTTGACCGCCAACGATCCGTGGGACCCAAAGACCAGACCGCTAAGAGAAGCATGTCTGCAGATAGAACTCAAAAGATTAGGATTGCGAGACGGTCTCCCACTGCTGCGGAATATTCTGAATCAAGAAGAAGTGAAAGCTAACGAGGATGCTCTGAGGCTTATACTCGATCGAGATCGTGGCGACATCAGATCTATCCTGAACGACATGCAACTGCTTTCGAGCAGACATCGGTCGCTAACTGTTGACGATGTTGACCTTCTTTCAGGCCGGGATCGGACAGAGTCCATCTTCGAGGTTCTACGGGTAATCTTCAACAGCCGGACCGTGGCATCTGCAAGACGAGCCCTCTCAATCTCAGACGTCGACCAGGAAATGCTGTTTCAGTGGATCTTCGAGAATGCACCATACCAAATCCCGAAGCCGAAAGAACTGGAGGAAGCCATGTTGGCTCTTGCCGAATCTGATCTATACTTCGGCCGAATCAAGAAGACCCAGTCCTGGCATCTCTTGTCGTACGCCTTGGACCTAATGACGGCGGGCGTGGCTGTTGCGAAACAAACTTCCCCGAGCGGCTGGGTCCCGATGAGGTTTCCACAGAAAATCAGTTCGATGTCCAGGACCCGATCGATTAGAGATACCCGCAAGAAGGCCGCCGCGTCTATTGGTCACAAAAGCCATGTATCCGTCCGTCGAGCTCAACAGCTCTACTTTCCCCTCCTTCGATTCATCTATGAATACAACCCGAACGAATACGAGCGGATCGCTGTCTCGCTAGACGCGAAAGAAGAACTCGATGATCTCCTTTCCAACGAAATGAGACCGCCGAATTAGGGTCGCTTTTTCAGAGCAAAGAAGCAGGCCTAGCCCGCTCGAAAAATCAGGAAGAAAATAGGGTGTTAGGGTGAAGCGATTTTCTTCATGTACTTCTTTACGAGTTCATCAAACATCTTTTCCACTCGCTCGGGACTTGGACCTTCAACTTCTACTTCGTAACTTCCCTTTTTCACGTGGATTTTCCAGTTAACCGCTTGATCCGTCATAAGCCGAGCAGGCAATCCGGCCGGGTATTAATCAGTAACTGTTTCCTTACGAACAACCGCGACCACCGCGTGTACCCTGAGATGTCCTACATCCG
>DASPWY010000167.1:0-4186 GCA_035637575.1 Bathyarchaeia archaeon | reverse complement strand
GTTCATCCAGAATGGCAATCTTGGGGTTTCCCACCAAGGCGAGCGCTATCGACAGCCTCTGCTTCTGACCGCCAGACAATTTCTTGTATGTGGAATTCTTGATGTGGCTAATCCCAAGGGTCTCGAGCAGGCCATCCGGGTCCGCTGGGTTCGTATAGAAAGAGGCGAAGAGCCTCAACGCTTCCCCCACTTTGAGGCGCGGAGGCATCGTGCTTTCTTGGAGCTGAACGCCGAGAAATCGTCTTATCACGTTCCTGTCCTTCAGCGGCGAGAGCCCTTGGATACTGATTGAACCGGAATCCGGCACTCGAAGCCCGGAGATGCACTCCACGGCGGTGGTCTTGCCAGCACCGTTTGGTCCAATGATTCCAAAAATCTCTCCTTCGTTTATTGAGAAGGAAACATCGTTAACAGCAACGAATTGTCCGTATCTTTTGACAAGATGCTGAACCGTGACTACTGGTTCAGATTCCTTATGCAAAGACTCCAATGAATCAGAGATCTGAGTGCGGCTCATTAGATCGCGTCAGTCGACGAACACTGCAATAAAAGGACCCGAACAATTCCACGGCGGAAAACTATGATTCCAAACTAAAAAAAAGGGTTCAGGTTCGCCGTGCTATCTAGTGCTTCTCTCTCTTCTCAGTGTTGTCCAGACTGATAGCGTACGACAACACTAGATAAGGGTCCATAGCGGGGTTGAGAATCTCGACGTTGTACGAGTCTCGGACGGAGACCCACTTCTTATGGATCTGCGCGATTGGTTGACCGGATGTGTCTTGAATGTAATAATCGTGCTCCCAGATATTGCCCTTTATCTTGGCAATCTCTTGGCCGGATGAGTTCTCCATCCACCAAGCCTCCCCGAACAATTTCATGATCTTCTTCTTTACTTGAGCTACGAGTTGGTTTTGCGAGTCGTAGATTTCGAAGGTCGGCCGGATTGCCAATACCTTGCCGTGTATTTCTCCTAGCTTTTCTCCGTTTGTAGACTCGTACCAGAATTTTGGACCGAAACTGACCAGTTGCTTCTTCACGTAGGCAAGCTGGTTGCCGTTGCGGTCCTTGATTCCGAACGTGTCTCTTAACGCGAGAATCTTCTGTTCGATCGTGTACCCGTTCCCACTGAAGAGTGGGACCATTCTCGACAGGGTACCTGGCGAACCGTAGGTTTGCGCCGAAGATAATTGTGCGCCACATGCCGGGCAGAACGGTGACCCGGTCCCGATTGGTTGACCACAAGAAGGACATCTAGTGCTTCCCATCATACGAATCGGCCAATTCTCAGCTTGAAAGGTGAGCTAAAGAAGGTTGCAGTACCTTCGGGCAAAAGCAGCTAGAACGGCGATTACGGCGGATGGGCTGAATACTTTCCTGAAGCTGTTCCGTTTCGGTTTAGCAGTCGCATGCGTGTGAGTATTGATGTGAATCTGGGGTCGGATCGCAAAGGATCAAATCTTGGCTCGACGTTTGCCCAGACGAGCCAGCTCGACCGTCCATGATAGGCTCGCTCAAGCCAGGCGAACGCTTCGTCTTTGTTCCAGCAGCGTGTATCCGACTATGTCGGTGAACATGATCGCGGCCAGCCTTCGCCGCTTCTGGGACGACACGTTCCTACGATTCTTGTTCTCGTTCCTCGCTGATAAATCGGTTACGAAGCCTAGCTTGACGAATTACTTAGAATGCCAGCCGGAATCATGCCTCTTCTGCTCCATTCGCGCCTTTGCAAGCGTCCTAACGTACTTCTCCGCCAAATGTATGACGACGATAGAGTCCCTGCTTACGCGGGCGATAGATAGGTTTCTGTGGTGGGAGACCCTTCGAGATCAGGTCAGCACACTTGGAACACATGACCCAGGTGCAGTCAGCTTTGCAGAAGCAGCATTTCGACACTTGTCCCCGAGCGTTGTCCCAAGGAAAAACATCGGCTGGGTGTTCCTTTGTGTATTTGCTGACCATTCCGTAAGACAAGACGACGATTAGCGCTTATGGCTCTTACGTTTCTTCGTCCTGTATGCGGTAGAGGGAAGCTACCGTTTTTTCTGAATTCGAAAACGGCAACGTGACGATGATTGAATAATCATCAATCTACCAAATAGAGTAGAAAACATAGTTTTGCTGATGGCCAGCCCGCATAGAACAAGGCCAGATCAGGAATCCACGTGCTTCGACACTCCCAGACTAGCCTGAGTACCCTGAGAGTCCCTTGGAAAACCCCTAGAAAACGGCCTGGAGGTCACATCAATGATAAGATCGGCTGAACAACAGTGACATGCGATAATCGACGTTTACAGAAATCTGTTAAGATCTAGTGACGAGGCGCGCTCCCGGGAAAAAAAAGGGTATGCGCGAGAGTCTCGCGACACAGAGTCCACTTTTTCCCACTCCAAGTTTCTTCCTTCTCGAGTCTCGAGCTCTCGAATCCATCTCTCAAGATCTTATCGCCTCTTTTTCTGCTAACTAATTTTTTCTATTATCTTTTTCTCGACCCCCTGGCGGGTATGTCAAAACAAAAAAACTCCTTCACACTTTAACAGCCATCGTGGTGGACCGGGCGGGATTTGAACCCGCGGCCTTTCGGTCATCCCAGGCAGAACGCCTATGCGAACCGAACGTTCTACGGCCCAAGCACGCATTGCCCGGTATACCAGGCTGAACTACCGGCCCCAAAAACTTGCATTCCACAAACCCATCTTAAGACTTTGGCGAGCAACCGCCCCCAGCAGATTCCGGAAAATGTTAATACCCGTCCAAGCCCCAGCCGAAAAAACCAGTGGGCCCGTAGCTCAGCACGGTTATGTTGCAAGAAGCAACGCCAAGGAGCACACGACTGATAATCGTGGGGTCGTGAACCCGGACGACGTCCAGTCGACAGAGTTCAAATCTCTCCGGGCCCACCACAAACCCACCTACAATTTCACACCCATCTCAGCAAACGCCGGCTCCAACAACTGATCAGGACGAGGATCAAACTCGGGAACACCATCCCGCTTCAAAATCCCAGGCACCGTTCTAATGTTGAAGTCAGAAGGTTGAAAGCGGGAATTCAGCCGCTTAGGATCCAGCGGAAACGAGGCAGGTGCCCCAGGCTCTGGCCGAAGGGTAAAGGGAGCGGCCACAGTCTTCTGCAGACCATTCTGGAAGAAATCAACATACACCTTCCCAATCCTATCAGCCCGATTCCTCGACGTAGACACTCTCTTCGGAACAAGATCCTCCAGCAATATCCCGAGCAACAGGACAAATCTCCGAATCGTCTCTATCGAATACTTCGGCACGATAGGAATCAGGAAATGGAAACCATCAGCACCCGATGTCTTGATCATGTGACGCAGCCGCATCTCCACCAGTGCGGAATCGACCGCGCGAGCAATCTCCACCGCATCCTCAAACTCAGCAGGCGGATATGGATCAAGATCAACCAACACCAGATCATGCCAATCTGTTCTCGGAGCGGACGAGAGGAACTGGTTAATCTCCAAACAAGCCATATCTGCCAGCCAGACCAGCGTTGCCTTATCATCACAGACAACATGTCGGACAAACTTGTTGAGACTATGCGAACGCACCTTCGCAATCTTGACCCAGCTCGGATGATTCGGCCAGTCCTTCTGGACGAACGATTTCCCAGGTACCCCATGCGGGAAACGGTTCAACATCAACGGCCGATCTCTGATGAGAGGAACCATCCGATCCGCCACGCCTAAATAATACTGGATCACGTCCGCCTTCGTAACTCGCTCCCGCTTCCACATCAGTTTGTCAAGATTGGAGAGAACAATCTTCCGACCATCAACCTCAACAATCTCCTCAACCTTCTTCAAAGAAACCCTCACTCAGTCACAGTGCGCATCTAGCAATACTCTTATCCGAGTAGACTAGAAAAGTCCTGTTCTCCGCGACCCTCAGAAGATGACAAGTTGCCTCCCAGACCAATATGGAAAGGCGCGATTAGCTTCGGCCTAGTCAGCATCCCAGTCAAGACCTACGGCGCCATCTCAGAACACAAGACCGGCCTCCGCCTAATGTGCCCCAAGGACAAGAGCCCACTCTCTTTCAGACGCGTCTGCCCGAAGGAGAACCGTGAGATACCCTGGGACGAGGTCGTCCGCGGCTATGAGGTCCAGAAAGGAAAATACATTATCATCACACCCAAAGAACTCGAAGCCCTAGAACTGCAATCAGG